>DCTS01000063.1 GCA_002329645.1 Lachnoclostridium sp. UBA1434
GATAGCCTTGACTGGAAGGACTATGGCGTGAACAGTATCATAAAGGAGGTTGTCGAAAATAAACACCTCGGCAAGGGCTCCATCATCCTGATGCATAACGGTGCTAAGTATATGCCGGAGGCTTTGGAGAGAGTAATCTTAGGACTAAAAGAAAAAGGATATGAGCTGGTTCCCATATCCCAGCTGATACATAGAGGGGAATTTACAATTGATCATACCGGAAGGCAGCATAAAAAGTGATATTTACAGTAATTATATTAGAAAAGTAAAGTTACGCAATCATAAATAATAAATCTTGTTGATACTTATTCACCAAAAGTCTGGCAGCAGAGATAAAGAGGGAACCCAATTGTAGGGTTCCCTTGTTGTTTTATAGAGAATAAAAATATCAAAAGACGTTTATATATAATGTGTAAATCATCAAAAAGCGGTATATCGTTTCATAAAGCGGCGGTTTCGTTGACTAATAGATTTCGCATGATATTATCAGAAAGGCAGAGGAGATGCGATGAAAAACATTCTTGTAAAATTGCATGAATACTCAAAGGATGCGAGTACAGCCGAGAAGGATCTTGTTAATTTTCTTTTGTCACGTCCGGAGGAAGCAATTGGATGCAGTATTCAATTACTGTCTCAGAAAACCTACTGTTCACCGTCAACTATCATGAGGCTCTGTTGGAAACTGGGGTTTTCAGGATATAAAGAGCTTCAGAAATCATTGATTCAAGACGTAGCCATTGAGAAAGAGAATGCTTTGGGGCGAATGACCTGGCAATTGTTATCAGCTATTCCGGCTTAACGGAAGAAATGCTTGCCTGTGCCAGAAATATCAAAAGAAACGGGGCTCCAATCATTGCAATTACTCGATCTGACGATTCTCCTCTTGCCAAGCTTTCTGATCTTAACCTATGTGTAGCCTCTTCGGAAGTCCTGGTCAGAACAGGCGCCATGTCATCAAGAATATCACAGTTGAATATTATTGACATAATATACGTAGCCTATATCAATAGGAACTATGATGAAAGCATCAGACAATTGAAGAGAACCTATATCAGGAAGGTTGGCACAAATGGCAGTACGGATGCCAATAAATCCGAATAAATTTGCTTAGGAGGTATTTCTCGTATTAGCTATGACTTGCGGCATGCTAATCGGATGTGCTTCCAAGAAACCCACACCCCAGGATAGCGATAAACCCAAAACAACTGTAACACCAAAGCCTGATGAAAGTAAAAAAGAAGACACAATCACTTTAATGGTGCCCCCTGTATCAGCGACCTATCTGGAGAAGGTCAAAGGTTGGGCTAATGATTTTCATCAGTTATATCCGAACTTAAAAATAAATGTTATAGAAACATCATGGGATGATCATAACGAAAAGCTGTCAACTATGGCTCTTGCCGGAGAGGCTCCTGATATAGCCGAGGTTTCCTATTCCTCTATTGGTTCCTATGTAGAACTTGGTGTCGGCATCAACCTTTTTGATTATATGGATGATGCAGTCCTTGCTGATTATGATCAGAATGCTCTTGATTATATGACCCTCGAAGGAAAGCTCTATGGCTTGCCGCTCTATCTGTCTATTCAATCCATCGGCGCCAACAAGGATATGTTGGAAGCAGCCGGAGTTGATGTTGAAGATGTTCAGCAGAACGGATGGACATTTGATGAATTCAAGGCAGCAATTAAAGCGGGAACGAAGGATGATACCTACGGATTTGTATTCGCAACTTCAGCAGTAACCGCTTCCGACCTGCTTAATATATTCGGCGTATCTGCTGGAATAAATAATGCTTTCACCAAGGATTTAAAGTATGCATACACCAGTGAAAATATGCTTAGATTCCTGAAGGAAATCGAGGAGATAACAGCCTCCGGATATATGCCGAACTATGGTGTTGACGCTTCCCAGCGTATGGTTATGTGCGAGACCGGTAATGCTATGATTTTTGGCAAGGCAATGCCTCTCTTTGAAGGAAATATCAACAAGAACAACAAAGCATTGGAAGCAAACGACGGAACGGCCGTAGAAAATTCTATACCGGTTAACTATGCCTTCCTCCCCATTCCTGCCATGGAGGGTGTTACCGAATCCTGCTTCGGTACAGTTGATGGTTTAATGGCATTCAAAAATAATAAAACAACGGATGAGCATCTTGAAAATGTTATGCTGGCGCTGAACTATTTATGCTCAGGAGAGGTTGCAGCTTATGTATCCGCAGAATTATATCTGGACAGTGTAAGTGAATCCGGCAGAGCCGTAATGGACAAGTATGCAGTTGAAGACCGTGATGAGAATAACGTAAAGAGCGCCTCAAGAGCGATGAGCCTTGTCGTTGCTCCTCCTACCGGTGTAACAGCCGAGATGAGCTCCAAAGCAGCAACTCTGATGGAACAGGTGATTGCGCCTAAGCTGCAGGCCCTCCTTGCGGGTGAGATTACTGCACAGGCAATGTATGATGCAATAAGTAATGAAGCATTTAATCAGTTTGGTAAGGACAACTGTGAAACAGGCACTATCAAATAGTATAATAGATATTTATATCTCTTGTAAAACTATGGCTCACCCGCTTATTGGTGGGTGAGCCAGCCTATATAAGCATAGAGTGTTTCGCAGGGCGTGACACTCGCTGCTTGTCATGTTAGGAAGGATGAAATATATGACCAATAAGCAAGATAGCATAAAAAGACGTAGACGGTCATGGATAAAGGCGGATGATATCAGCGGATATCTGTTTATTGCTGTTGCAATGATTATATTTGCCGCCTTTACAGTATATCCGGTGATTTCAGCCATAGAAACCAGCTTTATGAAATATAAACCCTTCGGGTCCGAATTTATAGGATTAGACAATTACGCCGAGACATTCACGAATTCATTGTTCTATAAATCAGTAAAGAACACATTAGTCTATACCTTAATCGTGGTACCTGTGTCACTGGTTATTGCCTTCAGTATAGCTGTAATGGTAACATATCGATAATTCATATGGACCTTCGCAGGCAGGCTTTGTGTTGACAAAGTCTGCCTGTAATACTACACTTCTCTTATAGATAGCGGTTGATAATAAAAAATTATCTAATATCGAATAATAACCGGCAGGAGGGTGAAGAAATGAACAGGATATGCTTTTTTGATACAAAGCCGTATGACAGAGTTTTCTTTGACCAAATGAAAGGGGAATATGGAATAGAAATAGAATACTTTGAGCCAAAGCTTGGCCCGAAGACGGCTTTTATGGCAAAGGGATTTGAAGCAGTTGTAGCCTTTGTTAATGACTCCATTGACAAAGAAACCATTGATATTCTGTATCAGAATGGTACAAGGCTAATTGCAATGAGATGCGCCGGCTATAATAATGTTGACTTTAAGGCTGCCTACGGGAAGCTTCATATAACCAGAGTTCCGGAATATTCACCCTATGCGGTGGCAGAGCATGCAATGGCACTGCTTCTTTCCCTGAACAGGAAGATACACAGGGCATATTCAAGGACCAGGGATTTTAACTTCAGCCTGAACGGTCTTATGGGATTTGATCTTCATGGCAAGACAATGGGTGTTATCGGCACCGGCAAGATAGGTAAGGTTTTTATTAATATCTGCACCGGATTTGGATTGAAGGTTATAGCATATGATCCGTATCCGGATGAGAAGTCGGGTATAGAATATGTTACGCTGGATGAGCTTTTCAGGCAATCGGATATAGTATCACTTCATTGCCCCCTGACGAAGGACACCTTCCATATGGTTAATCCGGAAACCATTAATATGATGAAGAAGGGCGTATATATTATCAACACCTCAAGAGGAGCCCTTATTGACAGTGAAGCATTGCTTGAAGCTCTCAAGGCGGAAAAGATCGGCGGGGCATGCCTGGATGTATATGAGGAAGAAACAGAGGTATTTTATGAGGACATGTCCTACACCATCATTCGTGATGATATTCTTGCAAGAGTCATATCTATGCCCAATGTTATAGTGACCTCCCATCAGGCATTTCTTACGAAGGAAGCCCTGCATAACATTGCTGAAACCACGCTGATAAACTGCAGGAAGTATTTCGATGATAACGTGATAGAAAATGAAATCTGCTACAAATGCAGCAGGGGTGACAGCTGTCTGAGGAAAGAGAATAAGAGATGCTTCTGAGAGAAGACGGCTTATATAGGGCTATAACTATTGGCTGCTGTAAAATCAAACTACAATAATCAAAAAGGCAATCGATTAGGATATTTGCTACTATTTTAAATGTAATTAAAATTAATGTCAGGGTGTGGTAATATCAAAAACAACATATACCTGTTAAAGCTCGCATTCAAATTCTCGAAAAGCAGGGTAATCAACTCATTAATCCGGCACATTATCAGCAATATGCTATGGGTGTTTTACAGCGCATATTTTGTAAGATTCGTGCTCGATGTCATAGCCAGGGAATATCCCGTAAATAAAATACTCATATCAATCGGTATTGTCGGCGGGGTAAGCCTGGTATTGCAAATCTATATGTATTACTGCGATTACGTATTGTTTCCCAGGCAAAATGTGAGGATCTATCAGGGCATATACGACATGATATATAGAAAATCAGAAAATGTCGAGGTAAGCTGCTATGAAAACAGCAGCTTTTATAACAAATTTCAGATGGCCCTTGACGGTGCGGGGGATAATATCAGCGAAGGGGTAGACAGTATAAGCCGTATTATTGCCGGAATTATATGTGCCATCGTATCCTGCTATGCAATGTATGAGATAGATAAACTCACTGTTTTATTTCTGATTGCTCCGCTATTGGGGAACTTCTTAATAGCGCCTAAGCTTGGCAAAATAGGCAATAAGCGCTACCGGGACTCAGTTCCCTATGAAAGAGTGATGGGATATACCAACAGGGTTATGTATCTTAAGGATTATGCCAAGGAGTTAAGGCTTTCAAATATATATAATGTCCTGTCCAACGATTATAATAATGCTGCTGAAGGGAAGAGCTCCATTTGGAAAAAGTATTTTAAAGGAGCCTTCTTGCTAGGAATGGCACAGTACATATTATCCTATATGGTGATTTTTGAAGGAATACTTCTTTACGGCACTTATCATGCTCTTAAGGGCAGCGCAGGTACCATTACATTTACCCAGATGGCGGTACTTTCAAGTGTTATGATAACTGCTTCATGGGTTTTGGTCGGTGTAATCCACAATATTAACAGATGCCTGGAAAGGGGGCTGCTAATATCCAATTTAAGGCAGTTCCTTGAATATAAGGAAACCATCCCGGAAGACTATAAGGGCATTGAGCCTGACAGGGAGATAACCTCCATAGAATTTCGTAACGTGTCATTCTCATATGACGGCGTTAAAAATGTTATCGACAATTTGTCATTTACCATCTGCAAGGGCATGAAGGCTGCCTTCGTTGGACATAACGGCGCCGGCAAGAGCACGATAATCAAGCTTTTGCTAAGGCTTTATGATCCTACCGGGGGTCAGATACTTGTGAATGGCATGGATATACGAAGCTATGACCTTCAAAAGTACCGCAGGCTTTTTACCTGTGCATTCCAGGACTATGTCATTATGCCCGGAAGCGTACACTACAATGTACTGATGGGAAGGGAGAAAAATGATGACGAGGTCATAAATGCCCTTAAGGATGCGGGGGTTTATGATAAGGTCTTAAGCCTTAAGGATGGCATAGATACCGTGCTTACCAGGGAATTTGACAAGGGCGGGGAGCTGCTGTCCGGAGGTGAATATCAGAAGATAGCCGTAGCAAGGGCATTTGCCAACAAGGAGGCTTCGGCTGCAATATATGACGAGCCCTCAAGTGCCCTTGACCCCATATCTGAGAACAACCTCTTCAATAAGATACTGCAGTCGACCGGAAACCGGATCGGCATTTTTATATCCCACAGGCTGTCATGCGTCAAGGATGCCGACATTGTATTCATGCTTGAAAACGGTAAACTAGTCGAATACGGCACACATTCACATTTGATGTCTGCACAGGGGCCTTATTCGCATATGTACAGGATACAGGAAAAGAATTATTATGCAATCGATAATGAGGAAGTAGAGGCTGTATGATATGATGACGAGGAAGCCGGAGCGTAGTGATATGAATAAGAAGAATATAGACAAGGTCAGTCTTAAAAAAATGTTCTCCAATAATATATTTGCCGTAAAGCTGCTGTTTGAAAGCACTCCGATTTACGGAACAAGCATAATTATCGAGGCAATCAGGCACAATCTTATTAACTTTCTTGAGCAAACCGTTCTCGTATATTATATTTTGAACACTATTGAGAAGAGAGGGCGCTTTGTTGACGTACTAAAGTTTATACTGATTTTTATCGCGGCAGATATTCTGGCAGCAGTAATAAGCAATATGTATGAGCAGTTTATTAAGCTGAAATACCAGCCGATAGCACAGAAGAATCTTAAGCTTCGCCTGTATGAAAAAGCTAAAGGTGTAGATATATCATGCTATGACAATTCAGATTACTATAATGACTTTGTATTGGCTGTTTCCGAAGCGGACAGGGCGCTGGAGCGTGCCGAGAATTTACTGAGACAGGTATTCGGCAGTATTACAATTTTGTTGTGCTACGGGCTTTTCTTTATCACACAGGATATATTATCAATTCTCTTTGTGGCGCTTTCATTTGCAGTGCGGACTGTTATACTTAATATCCTTAACAAGCTTAATTACAGGTTCAGGCTGGAAGAAAACAAGCTGCAAAGAAAGAGGGATTATATCAGGAGGGTGTTTTATCTTAAGGATTATGCCAAGGAAATAAGACTTAACAAGAGTGTGACAAGGAAACTCCATGATGAATTCAGGGAGGTCAATGAAGACATATATAAACTGAATAAGGAATACGGCGTTAAGAGGTTTTTGGCCAACCTATCGGCACGATATATTTCAACGGATTTCTTTCTGGATATAATCTATGTAATATATCTTGTCATTAAGGCCGGTTTGTATAAGCTTCTATCCTTCAGCAGCGTTGTTACCTTATATAATTCTGCAGCCAATTTAAGAAGAGGCTTAAGCACGGTAGTTGATATCGGGCCCTTCATGATCGAGACAAGCTTATATATAGAAAAAATACGGCAATTCTTAAACCATTCCAATGAAATAAAGGACAGCAGGGAATATGAAATGCCAAAGGAGCCTGCCGTACTTGAGTGCAGGAATGTATCCTTTGGCTATGACAAGGAGAAAATGGTTTTAAAGAATGTGAATATTACAGTCAATCCCTATGAGAAGGTTGCATTGGTCGGATATAACGGCGCGGGCAAGACAACACTTATTAAGCTGATACTGCGCCTGTACGATCCAACCGGGGGAACCATCCTGCTTAACGGTATAGATATCAGAAAGTATGACTTGCAGGAATACCGCAGATATCTGGGGATAGTATTTCAGGATTTCAAGATATTTGCTGCCGATATCGGGGAAAATGTGGTTATGGATATAGTTGATGAGAATAGAAGCGGGCATATAGTAAATGCCCTGCACAAGAGCGGTTTTGACGATAAGTTGAAGCTCTTAAGGGATGGAATAAGGACCGGGCTTACACGGGAGTTCAGGTATGACGGTACGGACTTATCGGGCGGTGAAGCTCAAAAGTTGGCTATTGCCCGTATATTCTATAAGGACGCACATTTTGCACTGCTGGACGAACCCTCCTCGGCCCTTGACCCGATATCGGAATACCAGTTAAACCAATCAATGTATAATGCCGCATATGACAAATCCGTAATATTTATATCCCACAGATTATCCACTACAAGAAGAGCTGACAGGATATACATGATGGAGAACGGAACCATAATTGAACAGGGGACCCATGATGAGCTGCTTAAGCTTAAGGGGAAGTACTATGAGATGTGGGATGCCCAGGCAGGAAGATATAAGGAAATGTATGTGAGCTAAGCAGCGGGATATTGCTTAAGAGCTGCTTTATATAAGGAGGAATGCATGATGTTATCAAAAAAGATGGTTAAGCTGATGAGCAGGAGAATTCTGTCTTTCATCCTGACTCTTGTGCTGCTGTCAGGAATATCGGCAATACCGGTAACGGCTGACACCATTAATCCCGATACGGTGCCTGAGTTTGTCTCGTCCTTGGGGGATTTATCAGGGAAGGTGGTTATTATTCATACCAACGATACCCACGGCGCGGATGTGGCTGTTGCCGGCACATCTATCGGGACGGCGGGCATAACGCAGCTTTTTAAGGACTATGAGGCAGCAGGCGCCCAGGTGCTTTTATTTTCGGCAGGGGATGCAATTCAGGGAGATCCGATTGTAAGCCTTGACAAGGGTAAAAGTGCAATTGAATTCATGAATTTAGCCGGATATGATATGTTGAATCCCGGCAATCATGAGTTTGACTACGGATATGATAACTTTCTTGAGCTTAGTGAGGCTGCCGACTTCCCCGTTATTTCATCCAATATAGTTGATAGGGCAAGCGGCAAATGTATATTTGATGACAGCATAATATTCGAGAGTAAAGCAGGAAGTATCGGAGTATTTGGACTTACAACACCAGAGACACTTACCGGAACCAATCCGAGCAATATTGCATCTTTAAGCTTTATTTCCGGGGAAGCCATGTATGATGTCGCACAGCAGCAGGTGGATAAGCTGAAAGCTGACGGAGCTGACTATATCATATGTGTCGCCCATCTGGGAATTGATGATGGCAGTAAGCCGAACAGATCCGTGGATGTCGCCGAAAATGTTGATGGAATAGATATTATTATAGATGGGCACAGCCACAGCGTTATTGATGGAGATAAGTATGAGGGGACTGTTGTTGTATCTACAGGAACTAAGCTTTCCTATGCCGGTGTAATTATATTGGATGAGGATGGGATAGAGACCAGGCTAATATCCGCAGCCGAATATAATCGTACGGATCCTGCTGTGAATGAGGTTATTAATAAGGCGGCCGGAGAAATTGATGCCCTTCTTTCGGAGGCCTTTGCAGTTACCGAGGTTTTCCTGGATGGCAACAGGGACCCCGGTGTAAGAACCCTTGAAACCAATTTGGGGGATTTTGCAGCAGATGCCATTCTATGGGAAGCCAATCGAAGCATAACCGGCGGAGTTGATGCTGCAATAACCAACGGCGGCGGGATAAGAGCTTCTATAAACATCGGCGATGTTACTATGAAGGATATGAAGACGGTATTTCCATACGGCAATACAATATCTATAGTAAAGATAACCGGTGCGCAGCTTATTGAGGTGCTTGAGGCATCGACCTTTTGCACACCCATTGCTCTTGGCGGTTTTCCTCAGGTATCCGGTATGGAATTCACAATAAACACTGGAGTTCCTTACTCTCAGGGTGAACAATACCCGGACTCAACATTTTATGCTCCGGCCAAACCGGGTTCACGTATCTTAAATGTAAAAGTAAACGGTGAACCGATTGATCCTGACAGAACTTATACGATAGCAACGAATGATTTCCTTGCCGAAGGCGGGGATACCTACTACTTGTTTAGAGAACTGGGAAGCTACAGTATCTCCACTGCGCTTGAGGATGCTCTGATAGATTATACCAATGAGGTGCTTAATGGCGTAATAACAAAAGAAATGTATGGTGAGCCGGCAGGACGTATTAACATTCTGAATGAACCGGCAGCCGAAGCAGATTTATCTGAAGCAGATGAATCTTCTGCAGATACATCGGATGAGGATAAATCTACTGAAGAATTGCCCGTTATTGAAGGAGAAGCAGATAAATCTTCAGAAGAAATATCTGTTAAAGATAAAACAAGTAAAACAGATGATTCAGATAAAGCTACAGATGCAGATTATACTGTAAGAACATATACGGTTGTCAAGGGTGATTGCCTGTGGAAGATTGCAAGGAAATTCCTTGGCAAGGGATCAAAATATACTTTGATCTATGAGCTTAACAAGGATATAATCAAGAATCCCAATGTAATATACATCGGGCAGAAGCTTAAGATACCTGCATAATCCGAACCATGTAAGACATATTAATATGTGAAATTAATCAACCAGCGGTACCTATATTTATTCCGGTGCATAAGCACAGGAATGAGCATGGGTACCGCTATTATTATATCTACCGTTAATTTATTAGTATTTTTGTATGTATTCATTATGGAAAATTATATTGAATCAANNGCAAATATATTAAAATAAATATAAAATATGTATAAATATACTTTAAATAGTATAAATAAATATATTATAGCCTATTATATGGACAAGCATAGCAATATTTGCAGACAGGAGCATATATCCGGAAGGACAGGATATGGACGATTTATTCAATATATATTCCAACGATGACATACAGTTTACTTATCCCGATGATTTGTACAAGAATCAGGNNCATTTATAGAGGAAGCAGATAACAGGATGAAGATATACCTTAATGAGTAAATGATATATTGAAGCAATATAAATAAAGGTAAAGGATGATATTGCACATGAAAGAATCTGCCGACAAGAGTACTCCTGATAAAGCTACAGGAATACTTAAATCCAAGCTCAAGCACAAACCTCGCAGGCTGAAATGGAACACCAAATGCATGCTGTGCATAGGCTTAAGCCTGGCCGGGACCATGTTATTCTTTATAATTCCATATATCAGAGTGTTGTATTATGCCATGATTGACAACCAGTTTCGAAGAAACTTTGTATGGCTGGATAATTATATAGAGACCCTGAAGAACGAATACTTTCTTCTTGCTCTGAAAAACAGCATGCTGTTAATGATTATCTGCGTACCGGTCTTGATTGTGCTTGCAATCATGATATCACTTGCTTTATCCTTCGGACTTCGAAGGCTCAAGGCCGCAAGAACGGCCTTTATTCTCCCGATGCTCCTGCCGACGGCAAGCATTGTGGTGGTTTGGCAGATGGTATTCAGTGAGGTGTCGAATGTTATCCCGATATACATACTGTTTATATGGAAGAACATCGGCATATGCATAGTACTGATGACTGCGGCGTTCACATCCATAGACAGGGAGATATTTGAAGCTGCAAGTCTGGATGGTACCGGGGGGTTTAAAATTCACAGGTACATAACCGTGCCCCTGATTGCTCCGACTATACTGTTTACCGTATTGCTGTCGATTGTAAACAGCTTTAAGATCTTTAAGGAAAGCTATCTGTACTATGGTGAGAATTATCCGCCGGAACACAGCTATACCCTCCAATATTATATGAATAATAATTTCCTCAAGCTGGATTATCAGGCGCTTGCAACAAGCGCCGTACTGACATCCTTACTTGTCCTGGTTATTGTATTGGCAGGAATTACGGTACAAAGGAGGTACTCCGGATGAAAATACATATAAAGAGGATACTGCTTGCTTTTATTATTCTTTCTCTTGCCGCAATATTTTTCTTCCCTGTGGCAGCAACTCTTGCACGCTCCGTTTGGTTTGAAAAGAGCATAAGGCCTGCAGCCTATAAAGAGCTGTTCCTTAACTGCTTTATATTTTATCCGATGTTCTGGAATTCCGTTCTTTATTCAGGAAATATAACAATATGCCAATTGTTTGTAATAATACCTTGTGCATTTGGATTCCATTATGCAGCTTTTAAAGGAAAGGCAGCCCTATATACCTTTTATATTATGCTTATGATGATGCCGCTGCAGGTAACGGTGCTGCCCAACTATATCGGACTTCGGGATCTGGATCTTATCAACACCCGGGCAGCCATAATCATACCCATGATCTTTTCACCCTTTGGGGTGGTGGTAATGCATCAGTATATGAAAAGCATAGATGATTCATTGGTGGAAGCCGCCCGGCTTGATACCGGCTCAGTAATAAGAATAATTATGACTGCGGTTGTTCCGCAGCTTAAGGTCTGTATATTTGCCGTGGTGTTATTTGTATTTGCGGAGTGCTGGAATATGGTTGAGCAGCCATTGCTGTTCCTGAAGGACAACAGACTAAAAACTCTGACAATAATGATATCCCAGGCGGATAAATTCAGTCCTGCCATAATAGCAGGCGCCAGCGTTGTCTTTATGATACCCATATTATTGCTGTATATGTTTTTTAACGAGAACCTGGAGGAAGGCCTTACACTGAAGGAGCTGTAATGATATGAGAAAAAAGAAGCTGCCGATTATATTAACCATATTGTTCTTTAGCGCCATGATAACACTTATCTTTTCAGCAAGGGCTGTTCATAACAGCATGATACCCAATGTAAAGGTAAGCAGGCTTACAAGGCAGGAATTTGAGTATGAAGTTGAGTTGAATAATGAATTATTAGGGTTTACGAACAGGATTATCCAGACCAAGGTCAGTTATGCCATACCGAAGGAGCTGTACGACAGCGGGAAGGTGTTTATCATAGGCCATGATGAGATTAACGGCGACATAAGAACTGTTGCTATGAGCTATAACATTGAAATCAGACTTGAAAATGACGAATATTACGAGGTTGCCAACCGGTTTTTTGGCGGAACGCCGCTGTTTATAATGGAATCAAATAAAGAAATCGAGGAAGGAACCGAAGTATATGTTGTTGAGTAAGAAATAAAGCTCGAGATATGGAGAATATACTTTATGAGATAAAGATCTTTGAAGGAAGCTTACAACCAATAGCTTTTAATGATGAATAATAGGGGGGTTAATTTACAGTAAAACTGGCTAAGTTCGTTCCCATCATGTATAATAAATAATAATTAATAGATAGAATCCCTCCGGAATTCTAATCATTTAAAATTGTTTCAATAATATGATCACATATATTATCACAATATATTGCGACGAAATTAAATGTTGCATAGGAGGTATTATGATGGGAAAAGAACAATTAAGCAGTGAATTAATGAACCAGGTCAGAAAAGCACAGAAGGATGAGGAATATGGAGCAAGGCTTTACTCATTCATGGCAAAGCGTGAGAAGAATCAAGTCAACAAGGAGCTTCTTATACAGATGTCGGAGGATGAAAGGAAGCATGCTTATGTATGGCAGAGCTATACCAACGAGGCCCTGCATCCAAATAGATTCTTTCTTTTTTTAATGAAGCTGATGACAGTTATACTAGGCTTTACATTTGTCGTGAAAACCATGCAAAAGAAAGAGAAGTTATCCTCTTCGGTATATGATACGCTTATGCAGGAGCTGCCGGAAGCCGCCTCAATGCTGGAAGAGGAGCGCAGGCACGAGCAGGAGCTGTATGGAATGCTCGACGAAGAAAGGCTCCATTATGTCGGCGCAATGGTACTGGGACTAAACGATGCTCTTGTTGAGCTGACCGGTGCAATAGCAGGCGTTACCTTTGCATTGGCTAATACCAGACTGGTGGCTATGACAGGGATTATAACCGGAGTTTCTGCCACCCTTTCCATGGCAGCATCTAACTTTCTTGCCGAACGTGCCCAGGGGAACAAGAATGCACTTAAGTCAAGCGCATATACAGGTGCTGCTTATCTTATAACTGTCGCCCTATTGGTTTTGCCGTATTTATTATTCCCTACGCATATGTATACTGCGGCATTTGCAGTGATGATTTCGGTAGTGATTATTATAATCCTGTTTTTCAACTATTACATATCTGTTGCAAAGGAAGAACCTTTTTTACGCCGCTTTGGCGAGATGGCTGTAATCTCATTATCCGTAGCCGTTATTTCCTTTGGTATAGGCGTACTGGCCAAGCGCCTGCTTGGGATAGATGCTTTATAAAAATGAGTGAGAGCCTGATTTATCCATCAGGAATTATTGCCTGCAATAATCTCATATACTGTTCCCAGATTGCGCTCCGTCACATTATTTGAGCCGTAAACCCCAAGAAACAATCTCGTCCGGTCACTGCCTGTGCCGAGACAGGTATAATAAGCCGGACCGGCTCCAAAATCATAGTCCACATCAATAATGCTGTATTCACTTTGCCTGCAGCCGGGCGTTTTTTTTGCAAATGCAAGTGCTCCGCGGACAGGAGTCCCGTCAGGGGTATCTCTCCGCTGAAAATCTGTAAATACCACACTCCCCGTAAGCTCGGGAATTTCCGAACCCATATACGCCTGAACGCCGGTAAGTGCGGTTCCGCTGAATTTACCGGGCCGGGGGTCTTCATGATAATAGCAGGTCAGAGGGCGAAGCCTCTTTGCTGAGATAAAAATGGTATCAATATAATAAGCCGTTATTTTCTCGTTGTAACTTTTGTCTGCAGTGCATGCCCTGATTATCTGCGTCGGCAGATCACCCTCCCATCCGCGCCAGCCAAGATTAATAAAGCCCTCAGGAGTAATTTCGGCTAAGGCTATCTGAGCTGCCGGAACAGGCTTATACTCCGCAAACGAAAATACGGACTCTACCAGGTCCTGTCCTACATTCCCGACATACTTTACATAACCGCCATTATATTTCTGGTAAGAGATACCGCTTATGTTGCGGACCCCCTTGGCGATTACGGTCATTGCTTCCAGGGCAGCGATTGGAAGCTCGTCAAAGCGTGTCACAACAGGCATGTTTTCGATATATACATCTGCAGATACGTCAATTTCTATAATCTTACCCGCAATTTCCATATCATTCTGGCTTAAGTTGAAGGGATCATACCCCATACCCCCGTCACCGTTTGTGAATACGAGCCTTCCGGTTTCGGGAGAGAAGTTAAGGCTGTTTACGCCATTGTGGTTGAAAAACGGCCTCCTTATATTGAGCAGAGTCCTGCGCCTTTGAGCCTGGCCGTTTGAAAGCACAGCCCATTCCTCGACGGTATCTATATGGTCATAATTGGAATCCCTGTTGGTCCATTGCATATTCAGAGAGGCAATATTGCAGGGATCAGGTATAAATCTTCCGGCCAGGGCACCAGGGCCCTGGGAGCCTGCCACTGAATAGTGAAGATAAAACAAGCCGTTGAAATAAAAATCCGGGTGGAAGGCCAGCCCCAGAAGGCCACGCTCGTCATACCCGCCTCCGAAGGCGCCCAGCCTGATAATCCTCCGGCTGATATCCAGAAAGGTTCCGATAATATTGTCTTCAAGGTAATAGATTTCGCCTGTCTGCGTTGCAATATACAGCCTTTCGGACAAGCCTCCCGGCGGTATAGCCGTTTTTATGACCGTTGGAAGGTTTAAACCCCTGACAAGGGGATAAAGGCCCACTCTTATATTCTCCGAAATCATACTGTGCTCCATGCTGCTGTTTGTATATTAATATGACTTATGAAGCTGTATTATCACCAGGTAGTTATTTCTTGCTTAGACAATATCTCATGTACTTTTTACGGCTTTAGAATCATTTAAGACAACGCATTGTTGATTTTTTATCATAAATATGAAATAATTATAATGTGTATTAAAAGCAACCGAATAAGTAATATATGTATAATAAAAGTATGAAACTAAGCATACCATGGAATTATTTAATAAATACTGAGAAGCAGGAGGAAGGATGATGGATAACAAAAAGATAAACAGGCGGGTCAAGTACACAAGGATGGGGCTAAAGGACAGCTTTATAAAGCTTATGAAGGCCAAGCCCATCCGAAGGATAACAATTACGGAGATTTGTGAGGAAGCAGATATTAACAGAGCCACCTTTTATTCACATTACACGGATCAATATGACCTGCTCAGGCAGATTGAACAGGAGCTGGTGGACGATATTAATGAATATCTGGAAAGCTACAGGTTCAATGAGGACGAATCCCAGTTCCTTCAGATGATGGAGAAAATATTTGAATATATCAAGGAGAATGCCGAGGTATTCACTGTCCTATTAAGCGAGAACGGGGACAGGAATTTCCAGAAGGATGTTATGATGATAGTCTGGAACAGATGCAAGGACGAGTGGGCTGCCAAAAAATCAGTCAGGGAGGAGATCGCCCAGTACATGTATACCTATGTGGCAAGCGGATGTATCGGTATAATACTGAAATGGCTGCAAAGCGGCATGGATAAATCCATTCACGACATGGCGGTTCTTGTAAGCAAGATGACCAACCAGGGACTATCGGTACTGGTATAGCAGCATCTCCCGGCTGAAAATTGTTTGAATATATATTTACGACTAATCATAATCATGGAAGGATGATTAATATTGGAGAAGCCATTGGTCAGTATAATTGTTCCCGTCCATAATGCCCGGGAATACCTGGTAAGATGCCTCGAAAGCATCAGACACCAGACATATGATAATATTGAGGTAATCCTTGTAAATGACGGGAGCGAGGATGACAGCCTTAAAATATGTATGTTTTATCAGGACATTGACTCTCGGTTCAAAGTTATCGACAAGCCCCAGTCGGGTGTATCCGATACGAGAAATAAGGGAATTGAGGCAGCAAGAGGAGAGTATCTTCAATTTGTGGACAGCGATGACTGGATTACGGAGGATGCCACATTCAAGATGGTGGATGCTGCCAGGAAGGCAGACAGTGATATGGTGATAACCCATTTTTACAGGGTGGTTGGTAAACGGATAACCCACCAGGGTCATATAAGGAACGAGGAAATAATGAACAGGCAGCAGTTTGCCGGGTATATGATGCATGCCCCCGCAAATTTCTACTACGGGGTAATGTGGAATAAGCTGTTCCGTCGGGATATTGTAATGAATAATAACATCAGGTGCATGTCAGGACTTAACTGGTGTGAGGACTTCATTTTCAACCTGGAATACCTTCAATATGCCCAAAGGATATATGCTTTGCCTTATCCGACATATTATTATGTAAAGACAAAAAACAGCCTTATTGCTACCGAGGTTACCTTCAAGCAGACAATCAAGGTCAAGCTCCTGATCTTTGATTATTATAAGGATCTTTATAAAAGTATTGAGATGTATGATGAAAATAAACGCAGAATACAGAAGTTTCTTATTTCGGCTGCAAAGGACGGGGGAATATTTCCGTATAAGCTTAAGTCAGCAGTCAGGATGAACGGCAGGGATAACGACATTGCCAAAGCAGACAGAAATGTCACATTAAAGGACAGAAAATAAAAGTGTGATTGCATATGAATAATTCATATATTAAAATATAGTTGTGTTACAGCACAAGCTGACAAATATCGACAATACATTTTACCGGAGGATTTCAAATGAAAAAGTGCCCAAATTGCAATGCCATGCTTGATGACGAAGTAATATTCTGCAGTAACTGCGGCTCAAGGTTTCCTGATATGCCGGATCCCTCGGGTAAGCCGCCGAAAGGTTCTTCAAAAAAAGGTCTAAAATGGCTGTTTATAGTGATTCCGGTTATTGTACTGCTGGCTGCGGCCGGTGTCATAACAGTATTAGTCCTTAAAGGCTCGAATAAATCCGCAAAGCTTTAATATACCTTAAGGGGGATGAATTAACCTCTGCCGGATTATGATGACTATATGCCGGATATTCCATTCCCGACTAAGCCTGATTACAGTGATTATTACGACTACTGGGGATATATTGACTGGGAAGCCTACGATGACGCCAGTGAAATCTATTCTCAGGAGGTTGACAGTTATTATGCGGCCTGGGAAAGCTTATATGATAGTGCAGTTGAGAAATACCTGCTTGCATATGATGAATATGAGACTCAATATAACGAATATATAAGTAAAATGACCAGAGATGAGCTTAGAAATCTGCTGAAGGAGGAGACAGTTACCCTGAAAAATACAATATTGTGTTATTATGACGGAGAAAGCTCTTCCCAGATTACAGACACATATCATGATTATAGGGATTTTGCAGTCAGTAAGCCTGTTCTTATCTATGAAAGCTATGAAGAGACAGAACCGGCCAGGCTGGATATTACTAATGTGCAGGATGTTGAAGATGTGCGTACCTATGCTTTGTACCCGGAACACGAAAAAGTTAACATATATGCCATTATATACGGAAAGACGCAAGAAATAGAAGATGATACCGGAGATTACTACGGCGTGACCGGTTCGGGCAGCAGGATATTTTATCTTGATGACTGGGATGAAGAAGAAAAGTATGGCAATCTGTACATGATAGAAATTACCGGAGATGAGTTGGGAAAGTCCTCTATATATGATATGGAAGTCAGATCATATACAATGTTTGAGAATAATGAGGATATCTATTACTTTAAGGATTGTCAGGATGATTCGGGAGATCTTTACCGCGACAAGAAGCGAGTTGATTTTGATGTAGATCGCTATCAGCTGTATAGCATGAAATCGACCAGCTCCATTCTGTATGTGACCGATTATGATGAAGAAAGCAAAGAAGGAACCCTTAAGCTGTATAACGGCAACACATCGATTGTAATCGGGACCGATGTCCATGATTTTTATGCGACCGATGATAATTTCATAATCTACCTTCAGGACTACGACATTAAAAGGCTTAGGGGAGACGCTTATTTGTATGACGGTTCTAAGCAAAGAAAGGTAATAGATGAGGACGTTTCAGTAATTATCATGGTGCAGGATAATTAAGCTGACAAGGTTAAGCCGGATAATGAAGAACACTGCATAAAGGATAATAATTAAATGTACAAGGGGTTGTTTCAAGCATAAATGACTAGAGTCTGTTAACACAAAAAATT
>DCTS01000006.1:0-45135 GCA_002329645.1 Lachnoclostridium sp. UBA1434
TAACGAGAAAGCCGCTTTCATGACGGCCGTAAAACTCGGAAAAACGGTGAAAGTCAGCGAGTCGACCGTTGTGCGGTTTGCCGCTAAGCTTGGATATGACGGCTATCCCGAGATGCAGAAAGCCCTCCAGGAGATGATCAGGAACAGCCTGACGTCTGTTCAGAGGATAGACGCCGCAAAAGAGACGATCAGCGACCGCAACATACTTGAGAGGGTCCTCCATATAAACATCGATGAGATCCGCTCGACGCTGGAAGCATCATCGCCCGAGGCGTTTAACGCCTGTGTAGAGACCATCGCCGGCGCGAAGCGGATATTCATTCTGGGCATGCGCTCTTCCGCGGCTGTCGCGGCCTTTCTCAATTATTATCTTAACCTTCTTTTCGAAGACGTTTTTCTTCTGGAAAACGACATCAGCGGCGAGATCTACGGCCGCCTGATAAGGCTCACGCCCGACGACGTAATGATCTCGGTCAGCTATCCCCGCTATTCAAAAAAAACTCTGGAAGCTACGATGTTCGCGAAGAAACAGGGGGCTAAGATCGTTTCAATGACGGACAGTCTCAATTCTCCTCTTGCCCCTTACTCGGACCATGTTTTGATCTCTTCAAACAAGATGATATCCTTTGTGGACTCCCTCGTCAGTTCAATGAGCCTTGCGACCGCTCTGATAGTCGCGCTCAGCCTGAAAAAAGAAGGGGAGCTGCCTGATATCTTTGAAAAACTGGAACGTATCTGGGCCGACACCATGGTATATGACAAGAAAAACATGTATGAAAAAAAAGACCTGTGACGCTCTGATAGTGGGCGGCGGCGCCGCCGGAATGATGGCGGCGCTGACTGCCGCAAGGCGCGGTCTGAGCGTATTGCTCATAGAAAAAAACGCAGAATTGGGCAGGAAGCTGCTGCTGACCGGCAAGGGCCGGTGCAATCTTACAAACGATTCTTCTCCCCGGGAGGTCATGAGCAGCGTTCCGCGCAACGGAAAATTCCTGTACAGCTCTCTCACCCGTTTTCCGCCGCAGGCAGTCATGGATTTTTTTGAGTCCATCGGCGTGCCTGTGAAAGTCGAACGGGGCGGGAGGGTTTTTCCCGTGTCCGACAGAGCAGGAGACGTGGTCATGGGACTTGAGCGCGCAATGCGCGACGCGGGCGTCAGGGTAAGAAGGGACACGGTCACGGGGATAGCGGCGGAGTGCGGCGCCGTCACCGGCGTGACGGTCCGCGAAGGGCTGCTCGAGGCGCCGAGCGTGCTCATTTCCACGGGGGGCCTCTCATACCCCAGGACCGGGTCGACGGGCGACGGGTACCGTTTTGCGGCGAAGTTCGGCCATACGATCGTACCGTGCGAACCCTCGCTCGTACCTCTCGAGTGCGCGGGCGACGATTGCGGAAAGATGCAGGGGCTGTCGCTCAGAAACATAGCGATCACCGTGCGCTCCGAGCAGGACAAGACGGTGTACAGAGATTTCGGCGAGATGCTTTTCACGCATTTCGGCGTTTCGGGCCCTGTGATCCTCAGCGCCAGNNTACGATCGAAATAGATTTAAAACCTGCGCTTGACGAGAAGAAACTTGATCTCAGGCTCCTTCGCGATCTTGAGGCGGGAAAAAACAGGGATTTTTCGAATATCCTGGCCGGTCTTGTCCATCCGCTGATGATCCCCGTAGTAATCGGGCGGACAGGGATAGACGGGAGCACAAAGGCCAACTCGATAACAAAGGAACAGCGCAGGTCTTTGCTGCGCTTGCTGAAGTGTTTTGAGCTCAAAGTGAGCGCCAAGAGGCCGATAGAAGAAGCTGTTATCACTTCCGGCGGGGTCTCCACAAACGAGATCGATCCGGCAACAATGTGCTCAAAACTTGTGAAAGGCCTGTACTTTGCAGGTGAGATCATTGATGCCGACGCGTACACCGGGGGGTTTAATCTGCAGATAGCCTGGTCCACCGGCCGCGCGGCGGGCGAGAGTTTTCCCGGGGGCAGCCCGGGCCCGGAATGAAGCCCGGTACGGGCTCGCCGCCCGGGCAGGCAGCTGCCGCCGCTGCGGACATTATCGGAAAGAGAATGCGGGAATGAAATTTTACTACAGACTTGTTTACATACTGCTATGGCCCTTTTTGAAAATCAGAAACCCGATCCATGTGAGAGGAAGGGAGAATATACCGCAGGGCGCGGCCGTAATCTGCGCTAACCACCGTTCGATGCTTGACCCGCTGATCATAGCCAACGCGTTCGGATGGAAACACTGTCTGCACTTTATGGCAAAAGCGGAACTCGTAAGGGTCCCTTTTCTGGGCAGCATACTTAAAAAAGTCGGCGCCATATTTGTCCGCAGAGGCGAGCGCGACATGAGCGCCATAAAAAGCGCGCTTGACTGCCTGAAAAGCGGGCGGAAGGTCGCCATATTCCCCGAGGGGACAAGAGTGAAAGACGGGCAGAGCGCGCATGCCAGGACAGGGGCCGCGATGCTCGCGCTGCGGACGGACGTTCCGGTCGTCCCTGTATATCTGGACAACCCGGCAAGGCGCCCGTTCGGCAAACTCAACGTGGTAATCGGAGAACCGTTCAGACTGGCGCGGCGCCGGTCATCGAGAAGCGAGTTATACAAATTCAGCGCCGAGGAGATACTAAAGAAGATCTCCGTACTGGGTAAAGCGGTATGATCCGCTCCGCACGGCGCTTCGGGGCAGGCCGGAGCAAACGCGGCCTGAACAGGGGGGCGCAGCTATGAAAATCACTTTGGCGCGGACTGCAGGGTTTTGTTTCGGTGTAAACAGAGCGCTGAAGCTCGCATATGACGCGGCAGAGAGCGGTATAAACGCCGTGACCCTGGGGATGCTCATACACAACAAATCGGTAGCCGNNGACGGTCATCATACGCTCGCACGGCGTGGGGCGCAGCGTCTACGAAAAACTCGCGCGCCTGGGCGCTCCCGTCATTGACGCTACCTGCCCCTTTGTACTTCGCATACATGAGATAGTCGAAACTGAGCTAAAAGAAGGAAGAACGGTGTTCGTGATCGGCGCAAGGGAGCACCCCGAGGTAGAGGGCATTGCCGACGGACACGAGCACGTTTTCGTTTTCGAGAATACGGAAGAGATACGGGAGCTCTTATCATCGGACCCGGGGCTCAGGACCTCGCCTGTATCGGTCGTTTTCCAGACGACCCTTACACAAAACGCAAAAGTATTGGTAATTGATTTCGTCAAAAAAATATGTACAAACATCAGAATATTTGATACAATATGCAAATCAACGGAGAAAAGACAGGAAGAAGCCGCTGCGCTTGCCAGGACAGAGCAGATGATGATCGTGCTTGGCGACAAAAGCAGCTCCAACTCATGCAAACTGGCGGAAACCTGCCGCGAATACTGTGATCATGTTATATTCGCCGAAAGCGCCTGTGAGATTGAAGCAGCCTCATTAGCCGCCTTTACTTCCGTTGGTATCACGGCCGGTGCGTCCACACCGCCGTGGATAATAAAGGAGGTCTATGATAAGATGAGTGACAACCCGATTGCCGATGCGACCACGAACATTTCCGAGAAGGAGGCTGCTGAGCAAATCCTCGACGGGCAGTTCGAGCAGGTCCAGGCTGCGCCCGCAGTTCAAGCGAACGACACGGCTCCCCAGGCGGCGGAGACTATCAAGGAAGAGGTACCGGAGACAGAGGGAGCCGATATTTCGGCGGAGGATGAGGAATCCTTCGAATCGATGCTTGAGAGATCATTCAAGACGTTAACAACCGGAGAAAAAGTAAGCGGCACAGTGACGGCCATTACCCCGACCGAAGTCTATGTAGACCTGGGCACAAAGCACGCGGGCTACATACCTCTGTCCGAAATTAGCGATGATCCTACGGCAAAGGCTANNTGAGGACATCTTCAAGATCGGCGATGCTGTCGAAGCTTACACCATCAGGGTCAACGATATCGAGGGCACGGCGATGCTCTCAAAGAAACGGCTCGATACCCAGAAAAACTGGGATACGGTTGAGACGGCTTATGAAAATAAAGGCGTAGTCGAAGGTGTTGTCACCGAGGAGAATAAGGGCGGTATCGTCGTTTCCGTTAAAGGCATACGTGTTTTTGTACCGGCTTCGCAGACAGGCCTGCCTAAGGATACGCCGATGAGCGAGCTTATTAAAACAAAGGTCCGCCTCAGGATAACCGAGGTCAACCGAGCAAGGCGCAGAGTTATAGGGTCGATCCGCTCTGTCAAGCAGGAAGANNTGTCGATATCGGCGGCGTGGACGGTATGGTCCACGTGACCGAACTGTCGTGGGACCGCATCAAGAGCCCCGCGGACGTCGTGGCAGTCGGCGACAATATCGACGTTTATGTCATCTCGTTCGACAAAGAGAAAAGAAAAATCTCGCTCGGCTGCAAGAACCCGGAGGACAACCCCTGGGTCAAGTTTACGAATAAATATGCAGTAGGGGACGTGGTCCCGGTCAAAATCGTTAAGTTCATGAATTTCGGCGCTTTCGCTCAGATCATCCCCGGTGTTGACGGGCTGATCCATATCTCGCAGATCGCCGACAGGCGTATAGGCAAACCGCAGGACGTGCTCTCGGAGGGCCAGGAGCTTGAGGTTCAGATCACGGAGATCGATAACGAGAAGAAGAGGGTATCTCTGAGCATCCGGGCCCTGCTTAACAAGNNCCCGCCGATCCCGATGAGCCTGAAAAAGTCATCCCTGTATTTTGATTTAATTGATTTAGTCCATATAGTACGGAGCGGGCAGTTAAGCTGCCCGCTTTCTTATGGCCGGTTATTGACGGTATTCGCTCAGGAACTCTTCAAGCCGACCGAGCGCCGTGCCGAGATCTTCGATGCAGGGCAGATACACGACGCGGAAGTGGTCCGGCGCGCTCCAGTGAAAGCCGGTCCCGTGGACGATGAGGACGTGTTTCTCACGCAGGAAATCCAGTGCGAAACGCTCGTCGTCCGTGATGCCGAACCGTGCCGCGTCAAGTTTCGGAAAGATATAGAGCCCGGCCTTCGGTTTCACGGCGCTGACCCCCGGGATGCGGTTGAGAGCGGAGTACGCGAAATCTCTCTGGAGGCAGAGCCTGCCGCCGGGCATGACCGAAACGTCCGGTTCGGACTTGAGGGCCGAAGCGACGACGAGCTGTGCGGGCACGTTTGCGCACAGGCGCATGGAGGCCATCAGTTCAAGCCCCTCAATATAACCGCTTGCCTGCGCCTTGTTGCCCGAAAGGGTCATCCAGCCGCACCGGAAGCCCGCAATATTGTGTGATTTTGACAGGCCGTTCATGGTGACGGTGAAGAGATCAGGCGCCAGCGCCGCAATCGAGGTGTGTGAAAGCCCGTCCATCACGATGCGGTCGTATATCTCGTCGGAAAAGACGATGAGGTCGCTGCTCCTCGCGATGTCCGCGATCTCGCTGAGGACAGAATCGGGGTAGAGCGCTCCTGTCGGATTGTTCGGGTTGATTATGACGATGGCCTTTGTTCTGGGCGTGATCTTCTTTTTTATATCGGCTGTATCGGGGTTCCACTCCGACTGCTCGTCACAAACATAGTGGACGGCTTTGCCTCCCGACAGACTGACGGCGGCGGTCCAGAGCGGGTAGTCGGGAGAGGGGACCAGCACCTCGTCTCCGCTGTTCAGCAGGGCGTGCATCGACATCGCTATCAGTTCGCTCACACCGTTCCCCGTGATCACGTCTTCGGGTCCTGCGACCGGGATGTTTTTTCCCCGGCAGTATTCCACTATGGCGCACCGCGCGGACATGAGGCCTTTCGAGTCGGTGTAGCCCTCCGCGCTGCGCAGATTTTCAAGCATATCGCTGATCACCGTATCGGGCGCGCAAAAACCGAAAGGCGCGGGATTGCCGATGTTCAGCTTGATAATTTTGTTCCCTTCAAGCGAGAGCCGTTCCGCCTCGGCCGCTAAAACGCCGCGAACGTCATAGCGGACGTTGTCGAGACTTCTTGATTTTTGGAAAGTACGCATTTTGTTACCTCACTGAAGATAAAATAAAAAGCCCTAAACCGACTGTCGTCAGTTTAGGGCGGAATGACCGCGGTACCACCTAAATTCAGAGATAAACACTCTGCACTCTGCAGGTACGGGACATGATATGTCCGATACCTCTCCGATGTAACGGTCGGAACCCGTTGAGGCCTACAGGAATAATTCTTTCGGTTCAAAACTCGGAGAGGGCTTCGCCGCAGCCGCCCCGAAGATTTACACCGGCCATCTTCTCTCTGCGCTTTCAGCAAGCATGTACTCTTCCTTCTCATTGCTATTTTCTGATTTATTTACTATATAATAGTCAACATAATCTGAAAAGTCAATATAAATCTTGGCTAATACCTTATTAAACTTGACTGATACCCTATTAATCCTGGCTGATATCTTATTAGTCCTGGCTGATACCCTATTAATCCTGGCTGATATCTTATTAGTCCTGGCTGATACCCTATTAGTATATTGATACTTAATATATGAGTTAACGCCCGATTATCCCGAAGCACCTGAAGGGATAGTATATAAAAACATGGGAGTAAAGGAAAATCAGAACTGTACCACCATTACCCTGCGGATGAAGGATGGGAGACGCAGGTGGTCAAACCCCGGAGCGAATAACATGGCAAAGCTGCTTACCAGCAGAGAGAATAAAGAGCTATCTGACATAATAGATAAGTATACTGATGGAATGATACTTGCAGAACCGGTGCAGGATTTTCGAGTGGGTTTTTGCATGCCAGTTCGTTTTGCGAGCGACCTGGCACTGATTATGCAGGGCTGTACTAATAAGGGCAGGGATGCTTCAAAAGAGAATAATGATATTACCGGCGGAAACGGAAAGCAGGCATCGGGAGATGCAGCCGGTAAGGTCTCAGCCAAAGACGGCGAACAGGCGATGGGAAGATATATTGAGAGCAAGGCCAAGTTGCCTGAGATGTCGCAAGGGGAAATCATATTAGGAATACTTATGAACCCTGACGGATACTTCGAGGTATACACGATGCACAAGGGCCGGTATTACTGCTACAGACAGAATAAGGATGACTTATGGGAAAGCAATATGCCGGGATGGCTTAACAATGATACGGTTAAGAAGGCAGATGTAATCACCAATATCCAGCAGGGCGGCGACGGTAATTACTATGCATGCCTTGAAAGCTATACAAACAAAGAATCGAGGTGCCGTATAGTACAATCTGCGGATGGCGGCAATACGGTTCAAACAGTCGATATGCCATATCTTAATAAAGCCGAGTCGGAAACGGCGGAATATACCCTTTATCCGCGAATTCAGCAAATGGGTGTTATGGAGAACGGGACCTATGTTTTCAATGATGTGGGAGACCCTGATATACTGATGCTGTATTCTCCTGAGGGCGATAAGCTGGATGAACTAGAGATTGACTACAGGCAGAATTTTCTTGTAACCGGTAATAAATTGATAGCAGCCGGCAAGGATGATACCGGAATCCTGTTCTATGACGGCGACAGCATGACAGTTGAGAAAACCATAGCTTATACCCTGGATAACAGGGCGTTAACATTTGCCCTTAAGGAAGACCATACACTGCTGGTAGTGGATTCTGACGGAATTCACCGTATGTCCGGTGATGGTACCCTGTGGGAAATAGTGGTGGATGGGATCCTTAATTCCATGAGTATGCCCTCCCTCACACCATACTCACTATATGTTACCGAGGGGGAGCATGAGGAATACCATGTGGTTTATAAGGATGCTAATGAAGGCACTTATAGTCTCATGCACTATAGGTTCGACAAGAATGTATCCTCCGTTCCCTCCAGGGAAATAACCGTATATTCCCTGCGGGAAAACAAGACCATCCGGCAGGCCATAGCAATGTATCAGGCTCAGAATGACGACATAAAGATAAATTACGTGGTTGCCATGGAGAATGCTGCAGGAAATGTATCTGATTACATCCGTGCCTTAAATACCGAGCTTTTGGCGGGAAACGGCGCCGATATCCTTGTACTTGACGGATTGCCGGTTGATTCATATATGGAAAAGGCAGTCCTGGAGGATATATCCGATATCATCTGTCCGCTGGAGGATGCAGGGATGCTGCTTCCCAATATATCAGAGGGATATCATACTGACAATAAAATATACATGATGCCCGTCCGGTTCACTGTTCCGGTAATCCTGGGCAAGGCTGACGCTGTTAAGAATGTCAGCAGCCTTGACAGTATCGTTAACTATATGGCACGCACAGATATACCCTATTCCGGCTCTGCTTCTTATCGTGAGCTTCTTTTGAACTACCTTGCATTATATTCGGATGATTTCCTGCAAAACAGAGCCATTGACAGGGATAAACTGACCGGATTCCTAAAGAATATTAAGGAAATTGCGGATAATACACAAGCCTCGGAACATGATGAAGAGAAAAATCGCAGATCGGAGTTGGGAAGCCTCTTTGGCAATGAGGATTTGTTTACCGAAAACGCTATAACTTTATACGATGAGAATGTCAGCTCGGGACTGATAAAAATAGCAAATATTAATGATTTGATAATACCCTTTGCTGTAATTAAGAATAAAGGCTTAAGCTACAATACCTTAGACGGTCAGTTTCTGCCCATTGGCATTATTGGCTTAAATAGCACCGGTAAGGATAAAGAGACAGCAAAAGCCTTTATCTCCTATTTATTTACCGGGGAGGTTCAGGATGCCAATCTCTATGACGGCTTCCCCGTGAACAGCTCTTCTATTGATAAATGGTTTGCCCAGGATAATGAAGACTTTTATGTGGCCTTTAGCTCACAGAACGGTAAAATGATCAGCGGTGGCTGGCCTTCAAGGGGAGAAAGAAAAGCCTTCAGAGATAAGATATCAAATATCCGTATACCGATTGAGACGGATAATGTCCTTAATCAGATGATAATTGAGGGAGCCTTGCCATATCTTCTGGGGAATACTGATATTGACCGGGCTGTTGCAGGTATTATGGAAAAAGCAGCCTTATATCTGACGGAATAAGGCAGCCTCTTTAGGGCAGCTTATTGTGAAAGACGAAAGGCTGGGTTAAATGAAAATAAACATAAAGAAAAGAAATGCCTTAATGAGGAAGGAAGGAGGAAAGGCCATGCTTTTCCTTTTTCCAAGCCTGGCGGGGATAACGGTATTTGTACTGCTTCCGTTTATGGATGTTATCAGGCGGTCCTTCTGTGATGCAATGGGAAGAAAATTTGTCGGTATGGCAAATTATAAACTGGTTCTGAATAACAAAGCTTTTCAATTGGCAGCCGGCAACACAGCCAAATTTATCATAATCTGTATTCCGGTACTGCTGCTGGTATCCCTGGGAATATCTCTGCTGCTTAAGAACCAGCGCAGCCGTAAGGAATTCCTTAAAACCTCATTTTTATTTCCTATGGCAATTCCCGTGGCATCCGTAGTGCTGCTATGGAGGCTGCTGTTCCATTGGAACGGGCTGATTAACGGACTTCTGGTCCGCACAGGTATTGAAAAGATTGATTTCATTAATTCAAACAAGGCATTTATTGTCCTGATTATAACTTACCTGTGGAAAAATGCAGGCTACAATATAATTTTATGGCTTACAGGGCTGAATGGGATTCCCGCCTCCCTCTATGAGGCAGCCGCTGCGGACGGAGCAGGCAAATGGGCTAAATTTCGCTATATTACACTGCCGCAGCTTGCTCCCACAACCCTTGCAATTACTATTCTGTCCTTTGTGAATTCCTTCAAGGTTTTCAGGGAGGCATATCTGATATCGGGTGATTACCCTCACGAAAGCATTTATATGATGCAGCATTTATTTAACAACTGGTTTCTTTCCCTGGATATGCAGAAGATAACCCCGGCGGCAGTCCTGTGCATTATTCTGTTCATCATGCTGATCTTGCTATTTATGAAATTACGTAAAAATGAGGATTAAGACCATGAAGATAAGAAGAGGATTAAAAACCTGCCTTCTGCTGTTAATGACCCTTCCCGTCTGGGTTCCGGTATGGATGCTGGTCAGCGGTTCCTTTATGGGAACTGCCGAGGTTTATAAAAATGTCGGCCCTGTTCTGGATAAAGCATCGGGAATGGCGGTCTGGCAGGTATTCCCGGAGTTTCCGATATTAAGGCCCTTTGTGGAGCTTCTGCTGGATTCCCCTGATTTTTTCAAGATGTTCTGGAATTCCTGTATCCAGGTGTTCCCGGTACTTTTAGGGCAGGTATGCATTGCGGTTCCTGCAGCATGGGCTTTCGCAAGGTTTAGGTTTAAAGGGAAAAAAGTTCTTTATGTACTATATATATTACTAATGGTCCTGCCCTTTCAAGTTACCATGGTTTCCAGCTATCTTGTACTGGATCGGCTCAATTTGACGGAAACGCATCTTGCACTTATTATCCCGAATATTTTCTCGGCTTTTCCCGTATTCATCATGGAAAAGTTCTTTCGCGCGGTACCCGTGTCACTGATAGAAGCAGCCAAGCTTGACGGGTCAGGCGAATTTTACATATTTATAAAGGTTGGGGTTCCGATAGGAGCGCCCGGAATCCTGTCCATAGTAATCCTTGGCTTTCTGGAATATTGGAATGCTATTGAGCAGCCCCTGACCTTTTTGGTAAGAAGAAAGGATTTATGGCCGCTTCCTCTGTATCTGCCGGAAATAACAGCCGGCAAGGCCGGTGTAGCTTTTGCAGCGGCAGTGATTATGATGACGCCTGCAGTGCTTTTGTTCCTGTACGGCCAGAAGTATCTGGAACAGGGAATAGCTGCCTCGGGTCTTAAGGAATAATAACGGCCGGTATCGGCCGTCTGCTTCTGAAAGTAAGGAGTGTATTAATATGGAAAGAAAAATAAAGAAAGCTATAATAACTTTTTTTATCCTGATGCTGTTTTTAACAATCGCATCAAGGGCTGCGGCATCCGTTATAACAGCCAGAGTACAGGTTGACAATATAAAGTCGGGAAGGCTTGCCTATAAACTGTCCGGAATTGGAACCATCAGGGAAAACAGCAAAAAGTATATTGATCTGCACAGCGGATATAAAGTCGGAGAAGTATTAGTTAAGTCAGGTCAGAAGGTAGAGAAGGGGGCCCTGTTATTCTCTTACGATATGGAGCAACTGAATGAGAAGAAAAATGCACTGGAAAATGACCTTAAGAAGCTTCAGCTCCAATACCAAAGTCTGTCACTCTCAGGTCATGAAGATACTCTCTCCCATGAACTGGAGGATGCTCAGATTAATTTGAACATCGCCAGGGAAGACCTAAAGGATGCCGAAGCTTCCCTTGAGGAAAAAAAGAACAAAATACTGGAGGAAATCGAAAAACAAAATAATACCGATAAGGAGAAAAAGGAAGAAGAATATAAGGCTGCTGCTCNNATGCTGCCGGGAAGGAAGCTGTAATGAAGGCTCAAAGAATTGTCTCGGATGCCGAGGGCAGGCTGCTTAAGCTTAAGGAACCGCTTCTGTTAATTGAGAGCCTTATTGCTTCATATCATGATGCTGTAGTGTCTGCAGATGAGGAAATGCTGCAGGAAGCACAAAACAACATATATGAATTATATTATAACGGTAAATACAATGAGCATCTTGCGGAGGTTGCCGATGCTGAGAAGGAATTAGACAGAGCCCAGGAGGATTTGAACTATACCCTGTTAAAATGGAGTCATGAAATTGAATGGTGGGAGTACTACATTTCAGATAATGCTGAGGTTCAAAAAAAGATACTTAATTATAATATTGAAAAGCAAGGTGCAGAAAGAGCTGTCGAAGACGCACTGCTGAGGCTGGAGAGGCTGACTGAAAAGGATAAGCTGCTTAAGGATGCCCTGGGTAATTACCGCGCAGGCATTGAAGGGCAGCTAAATGTGCAGGAAGGCTATGAAGCACTGTACCGGATGCTTAATAAAGCCTCCGGTATAGATGAAACAGCTATTAATGCCGCTGCAACCGAGCTTGAAAGGGCCAGGGAGGACGAAGCCCTGATAAGCAGCACCTGGCAGGAGAAGCTTAACCAGGCGACGGAGAAAAAAGATGCGCTCTTCGAGGAATTAATAGCGTTTGAAAATACAGATGCTTCCGGCAATGATTACTCTGAAACCTTAGAAGGATATGAAAAAGCCGTTTCAGAAGCCCGCAGGTCCTTGGATGAGGCTGAGCGGCGGTTTACGCAGGCAGAAGAAAACGAACAAATAAAGGATAAGAATGAACAGGTCCTGGAGAAATCACAGGAGATTGACAGGAAGATTCTTCAGCTTGATATAGATGAAAAGCAATCCGAAGCAGAATCCCTTCAGGAATTAATCAATATACAGGGCAAGGTTTTTTCACCGGTATACGGAATAATCTCAACAATGGACCTGGAACAGGGCATTATATTGAACGGGCAGGAAAGGCTTATCATAGCAACAGGCGGTTATGAACTGGTAATGACAGCCTCGAAGGAAGAAATTAAAAACTTTACAGCAGGTGATGAGCTTACCATAAAAACATATGACAATAAAAAAATAATCTCACAGATAGAGAATATCTCTTTGCCGGATCAAAACGGGTATGTCAGCTTCACGGCCCTGCTGCCGGAGGGTGAATATATTCCCGGGGAAAGCCTGGATTACGAGATGGCAAAAACCTCTAAAACCTATGGAATGTGCCTGCCAATCCAGGCATTAAGGCAGGATTCTAACGGAACCTTTGTCCTGCTGGCAAGATCCGCAGACAATGTGCTGGGTAAAGAGGATATTGCATTCCGGCTTGATGTAACTGTTGTGTCTTACGACGCTTCGATGGCGGCAGTTGAAGCCCCGCTTTTGCAGGAGGATCGTATTATTATAAGCAGCAATAAAAGCATTGCAGAGGGAGACCGGATACGAATTGATGAAGCTGAATAAGGGTAAAATAATACTTTTTATTTTGATATTAGCTGCCATATGGTTTACCGCACTTAATATCCGGGAGGCCGCTTATATTACAAGCCGGTATACTTCGGTAAGCATACGTTATAAGGAAGACGGAGTAAAGCTTCAGAGCCTGAAAGCAGCACTTGAGATGGAAAAAGCAAGAGGCGGCTCTATCCCTGAGATAACCGCCTGGAAATGGGTAAATGAAGTTACGGTATACAATAATTCATTGAACAGATCAAGTCAGGCAGCCCAAATAATTGCAGCGGGTAATATTGAGAATACCGCTCCCATGTCAATAATACAGGGAAACTATTGCTTCAGCGGGGACTACCACGGCTGTGTCCTTGATTCAGAGACAGCATATGCATTATTTGGTACAGTCAATGCTGCAGGCAATAGGGTAACGGTAAATCAAACCGACTATATAATCAGGGGAGTTGTCAAAACCTCCTTCCCCGTCATATTGGTTCAGGGAAGCAATGAAACCATAGCTTATCCAAACCTGGAATTCGTCTATGAAGGGAGAGACAGGGAAGCCGGAGAACAGTTGGCAGCCGGCTTCATTATGCAAAACGGGCTGCCAACCGGATATATGATCATCGATAGTTTCTTCTTAGGCAAATTGCTTGGCTCAGCCCTTTGCCTGCCTGTATGGATATTCTATCTTCTCATATGCCTGACAGCCATAGTATATTTTATAAGGCACAGGAAGAGCTTTACGACGCCGTCCTTTGTTCTCTATGGGCTGACAGGGTTGTTTACGTTAATTACTTGCGGCGTATTTTTGTATTTAATGACAGGAGCACCGGTATACCTGCCTTATAAAATCATACCCACAAAATGGTCGGATTTCAATAATTGGGAAAACCTTATTAGTGTAATACAAAACCAGGTTAACAGGCTTGGATACCTTCCGCCTAATTCAAGAGATATATTACTAAGGGATGAGCTTATAAAGCTACCGTTCAAAATAACTGTCCCGGGCAGTATATTTGCACTGATTTATTGCTGTGTTATTCTTTATAGATGCCGTAGGTCTTCTTCACATCCTGGATAAAGATGATGCCTTTGCCCGGCTCATCTATCTGCAATGCGTTCCTTATAGAGGAAGTAATACCTTCGGTTTTATCAACTTCCGAAAGGATTATGACTATCTCCTTTTCCGGTTCTATATCAAAGGCAAATAAATGGCTGGTCTCATGTATTCCCGAGCCTCTTGCATTGATTATTGTGCCGCCTTTGGATCCGGCCCTGGACGCAGCATCTATAACATCCTCCGCTCTGCCCTTTTCAACAATTACCGTTATTGCATTATACATGATATTATCAGCACCTTTCCCATTCATATTCTCTTCGCATTTATAAGCTCTTGTTCCTATGACCGAGCAAACGCCTGTTGTAAACGCTATACCATGATTCGGCCTGTCAAACTCCAGTTCCCTGTTTAAAAAGGTAAGCACATCATGGGCTGTTTTCGCATCAGCAAGCATATATACAATTTCTTTTCTTATATCCGATATACCAATGAACTCCAGAACTTTATTATTAACCGTTCCCTTACCCAGGGTAATTGTCCCGCCTAAAACGCCGTGATGCTTTGCTATCTTAACGACTTTTTTGCCCATTCCAAGGTTGACAATTACACATATAAGCTCAATTTCCTGCATATTAAACCCATCAACCATAGACCTAAGACCTCCTTTTGGATTTTACATAGTATATAAATCCCAGTATCTGAAGTGCAATCAAAGGCGTCATTGCTACCATGGCAATTACACCGAAGCCGTCTATCATTACATTAGCCCCTTCTATAGCCTCGGCTGCTCCCTGTGCATAAGCCAGTATGAAGGTTGCAGTCATCGGCCCCGATGCCACGCCTCCTGCATCGAATGCCATACCTACAAAAAGCTTGGGCACATAAAAAGACATTGCTATTGATATTATATACCCCGGTAATAGAATCTGCCATAACTGAAGCCCCGGTATCAATATTCTTATCATGGACAGAGCTACTGCAGCCCCGACTCCTATGGACAGTGTAGCCAGCACCAGCCTCCTGCTTACATAACCGCTTGTTACATCCTCTATCTGATGCGTCAGGACATATACCGCAGGCTCGGCAAGTATGGTTACAAAACCAATTATAAAACCAACGATCACAACCAGGACTTTATTGTCAAGTGACGCCATTCCATATCCTACAATGCTGCCTACATCCATAAAACCCGCATTAACACCGGTCAAAAACAGCACCAGTCCGACAAAGGTAAAGAGTATTCCGAAAAAGATTTTACGGACAGTCCGGCCTGACAGCTTAAACTTCACCCTTTGAAATATCAGGAATAATACTACAATCGGAAGCAATGCTACAAAAATCTCCCACGCGAGCTTAGGTATCTCCCTTAAAAACGGTTTAAATATCTCTTCGGAAATTGAATCCTGAGGCAGGCTTCCTGTAACATCATCCGATTTTGACGCTATGCTCATAACCATTACAGCCATTATTGCCCCGGATGAAGCAATTCCGATAAGTCCGAAGCTGTCCTTCTCCGAAGCCTTGCTGTCCTTTTTCATGCTTGACACGCCAATACCAAGGGCAAGCATGAAGGGTACTGTAAGGGCTCCCGTGGTAGCTCCCGATGCATCGAAGGATATCGCAAGAAATTCCGACGATGTAAATATGGCAAGCCCAAAGATAACAGCATACACAATCGTCAGCATTATATATAAAGGGAAATTATAAACAATTCTTATAAGACCTGCGGCAAGCATAATTGCAATACCTATAGATACTACGATGACTATATTTATCTTTGATATAGCACCTGATGACACAGCATCCACCTGCCCGGCCAATATATGTAGATCGGGCTCTGCAACTGATATAAAAAATCCGAGAATTATGCCTGCTGCGGCTACTATCCACAATTTGTTGGACCTTGTAAGAGCCGAGCCCATAGTGTTTCCAATAGGAGTAATACCATTATCCACACCAAACAGAAAGATGGTAAGCCCTATTATAATCAATATGGCACCGATAATAAACCTGATAAATAGAGGTGTACTAATCGGTGTCAGTGTAAAATTAAGAACCAATACTATAACGGTTATTGGGAGAACTGAGTATAATACTTCCTTCAGCTTGGTAATAATCGCACTCAAATAAACCTCATCCTCTCTTTTATTATGTCTTATTTAATGTTGTTATCATCACCTCTTGGGTTAATATATGAGAGATAATCCTCACTTCAGCTTTATGTTCCTAAGCAAATCTCCAAGGCCGGTTGTTGCTTCTTCCCCGCTGCTGTAATATGATGAAGCAAATTCCGCTTCTTCAACAACCTCTTCATTATCATCAATATCTGTCATGCTAAGACTGATTTTCCCGTCCTTAACCTCGATTATCTTAACAGTAACGGTATCACCCTCCTTAAGGACCTCATTAGGTGACTTTATCCTTCTCTCACTTATCCGGGAGATATGAACCAGCCCTGTAAGGCCCTCGCCTATATTGACAAAGGCACCGTAAGGCATTATCTTCTCAACTGTGCCGGTAATTACTATTCCGGACTGCAGCCGGTTGATCTTAACCTCCCTGTTTTGCTGTTCCCGCTCCCTTTCAAGCTCCTTACATGACAGTACAAGCTTTTTATCTTTAGCTGAGGCAGTAGTAACATAGGCCTCTATTTCTCTTCCAACCCAGCTTTCAAGGTCTTCTACAAATGTAGAAGAAAGCTGTGAAGCAGGTATGAAGGCACGTATTCCATACAGGTAAGCTACGACACCACCCTTCACCGCCTGAGCAATTCTGGCTTTTACCACCTTCCTGCTTACCATATCCCCGGTCAGCATATCCCAGGCCAGAATATCATCGGCTCTTCTCTTGGACAGGAGTATATTGCCATGTCCGTCATCAGTGCTCAGTACAAGAGCCTGTACCTCCTCACCGCGCTTAACATCGCTCTTTATGGAAAAACCGGGATCATTGCTGTATTCCTCGACCCTTATAATACCTTCGGTATAATACTTAAGATCCAGGCTTACTTCCGTATCAGATATGCCGATAACGGTACCCTTGAGGATATCGCCTTCATGAATCTTTCTGAAGGACCTGTCAATTACATCCTTATAATCCTCCATGGAAGGAATTTTGCCGGTNNATTCAGTTTCGTTGTTAATCAATGTATTATTATCCGTACTCATGAATGTAGACGGGGCATATGAACACCCCTGCCAGCCTCCTTTTATTATGACAGTAATATAAGTATATCATATTATTGCCGGATGTATAAATATCATATTTAATATTTCTTAATAATAATGATTAATTATNNTCAGTAATCTCTATCAGTAATCTCAATTAGCCATATCCATTATTAATCTCTATTAACCATCCCTATTAGTCCATCTTATAAACCAATTTTTTTAACTAATTAGAATTAGCTAATTCTAATTAGCATATTCTAATAACCTGATTTAAAGGCTCAGGCACGGGTATATAAGTAGGCCCTGCCTGATTTTCCGGTACGTTCTACGGCTCCGACATAATTAAGTACATTAAGGGCTGTCTGTGAAGCGCCCAGGGACAGTCCGGAAGCGGACTTAAAATCCTTAGAAGTAAATTCCGAATCAAGTGATGCCGGTATAAGCTTTTGGTAATCCCTTATACCGGCAACAACTATTTCATCTGCAAGATTTACGGGAAGCCTGTCACAGCGGGTGGAACCCCTCTTCCTGTCCCGGCTCCATCCGTCCAGATACCGATATTCCTCCATATCAATCATCATTATTTTCAGGCTTAAACCAGGTTCGGTCAGGAAGTCTTTGATTTTATAGAGCTCAGGAAATACAGAGTAACAGGCTCCAACCTTTGGAGATTTGCGGGGCGAGGTTATTTCTCCTGTTTCAGGATTCACCCATCTCAGCCATTTTATCGCAGGCGCCGGATATACTATTGTCACAGGGTACTCCTTAAGGAATGCGGAAAGCTTCTTTCTGAGCTTGTTGAAGTCCCTTGTCTGTATCTCAATGATATGACTTCCGTCAAATATATCTGCTACAAAACCGGCTATCTTCACCTCATGGTATATGCTGTCAGGGGATAAATATCGTTTTATCACCGAGTGTATCGTCTTTTCTCCCAGGGTGCCAATTCCGTTAAGCCCGGGGCTCATTCCTATAACTTCGTCACAAGCCTTGCCGAATTGCTTTTCATCCACTTCGCCACGTCCTTACATACTAATAGTAAAATTTCTGCCGAATTTATCTTAAAATTGCTGCGGTTATGCCGGTAAGGATTTTCTTAATAGATCAATAGCAGCATCTTCATCTACAGGCTTGCTGATAAGAAAGCCCTGCAGCTTGTCACATCCATGCTTTATCAGGTATTCCCTCTGTACCTCATGCTCTATGCCCTCGGCTATTACTATATGGCCAAGCTTATGTGCCATGGATATTATATCCCCTGTAATGGCCTCCTCCGGCTTTAGCCAGATGAGCTTGTCAATGAAATACTTATCTATCTTCAGGCAATTGATATTTAATTCACGTTCTCTTGCGAGTGAAGAATAGCCTATTCCAAAATCGTCAATTGCAATACGTATTCCTGCGGCCTTAAGCTCGCCCAGAGTACGGTTTATCTCCTGATAATTGGAGGCAAAGACTGATTCCGTAATTTCAATTGCGATATCGGAAGGGTTTACACCAATTTGATTGATCATATCAAATAAATTCCTGTTGAAATCAAATCTAAGGAGCTGAATTGCAGAAACATTAACCGATACTACTATTCCTTCATAACCATAAGCCCTTATTCTGCTCAGGAAACGGAATGCCTGCAGCATAACCTCCTTGCCGAGCGCAANNTCTTTTCAGCAATAGGAATAAATTCGCGTGGAGATACCAGCCCCAACTTCTTACTGTTCAGTCTCGCAAGAGCCTCATATCCGCATATCCGGCCCGTCCCGGCATCCACAACGGGCTGGTAATGCAAAAACAGACCGCTGTTTTCAGGATCGGTTTCAATAACAGACAGCTCCTGCTTTATTTCTTCCTCACGCATAATCTGCGCTTCCATGTCTTCATCAAAAAAGCAATAGTTAAAATCCTCGCCATCCATTTCCATTGCTCTCTCGGATGCAATCAACAGGTTTTTCAACAGCTTATCAATATCCTGTTCATTCTCCCTGTTTATCTCAATCACTCCGATACCGCTGCTTATTCTTTCAACAGTTAGCAAGGGCTGAAGAACACCTGCAACAGTCCTGCAGAATTCTATCAGTTCATACTTATCCCTGTAATCCTTTATATAAAAGACAAAACGATTTTCATATGTATTAAAAAGCAGCCGGTTATCATTACAGAACAGATTTAACGTGTCGGCAACCTTTTTCATCAGATCCTGACTGTAATGAAAGCCGTAAATAGTAGTTAATGCCTGGATAGCACTCAAATTAATGCTAATCACTGCCCTCTTGATTTCAGTAAGGCGTTTTGCATCGTTTTTCAAAAGGTTTTCCAGATAACCTCTGTTATACAGGCCTGTCCATCTGTCGTGCTCATTACTGTATATGAGGTTATTTTCCATTTCCTTTCTTTCGGATATATCCAGGACAAGTCCCTCAAGAGCCTCCACTTCACCATTCTCATTATATATACCCTGGCCCATCTCCAGAACCCATTTTCGGCCTCCGCTTGCGGTCTGAATCTCATATTCGTATTTAAAGGGTCGCCTTGCTGCAAGAATCCGGTTCCATTCCTCCCACAATGTCTCACGGTACTCCGGAGAAATGATGTCATTATAGGATAATTCCTTGTTATATAAAAGGCTCTCAGGCTTATATCCCGTTAATTCATAACAACCCTCGGATACAAACTGCATAGTCCATTCTCTGTCATAATAGCATCTGTATGCAAGACCCGGGAGATGGGAAAGAAGGACGGATTTGCTGCGCACACTTTCGGCAAGGTCCTTTTCAATTTTTTTATTCTCTGTTATATCCTGAATTAAACAGATATAACTGAACTTATACATATCGATAATAAGAGGGGCTGCAATCATATATATCCATACAATTGACCCGTCCGGCCTGATATAACGCTTTTCCAGTGAATAACTGCTGATCTCCCCCGACTTAAGTCTGTTGTAATTTCTCGTATCCTCTTCCAGATCATCGGGATGGGTTATTCCTGCCCAACCCAGCTTTAAAAGCTCCTCCTTGCTTCTTCCGGTGATTTTCTCATACATGGGGTTAACAATAAAATGCTCACTGTCAAGCGTGGACGAATCATCAAAATATGTAATGGCAATGCCGATAGGCGCCTGATTAAATATTGCATCCAATACTTTATTCTGCTTAAGCAGCTTGGATTCCAGACTCTCCTGTTTAATATACCGCAGATGCCTGTTTATTCTGGACTTGAAGAGCTTTGATGAAACCGGCTTTTTAAGATAATCGCACTTACTGATATTAAGTCCTTTTATGTATTCCTCATACTCTGCCAAACCGGTAAGAATAATAATATGAATCTTCTTATGTAAATCAAGGCATGACAAGGCAAGCCTTTTGATAACCTCCTTATCATTCTCATCAGCATCCAGAATAATCATATTAATATCGTGATGCACACTAAGCAAGCGCGTTGCTTCACAGGCGTCACATATAATCAAATCATATTTATTCTTTAGTACTTCTTGTATGATCAGTATATCGGTATCCGATACACTGACAACCAATACTTTTGCAGGCATAAATAATCCTCCTTAGTGGAATATACTTATGCTGTTAAGACTTAACTAAAGCTTCTGATATTATGTAAGCAAATTATTTGTCCAGGGTCTGGGTAAGATCTAAAGGAAGTGATAAAATTAACCATTTCGGTGGCATATAATCCTATGCTAAGTTTATGCTAAATCATATGAAAAGTCAACAAAATCCATGTATTTGCATAAGACAAGTATCACTGCTAAATTATTATTGAGTGATTATTTTACAATTCTTATGAACTTCTTTTTGCCAAGCTTCAGGACATCCCCGTTCTCTAATACCCGGTCCATATCAGCCTCCTCCATCTTCTCTCCGTTAAGCTTAACTCCTCCCTGCTTAACCAGTCGGAGGAACTCGCTCCTGCTTTGAACCAGTCCCATATAAATAAGGTCGGGTATAATATCATTAACCCTATCCTTACCGGCACCTGCCTGTATATCCGGAATATCATCCGGGACGGACTTTTTACTAAAGGCCGTGTCATAGTAAGCCTTTGCCTTCTCAACTGCCTCATACGGATGGTAAAGGGACGTGATTACCTCTGCCAGCCTGTACTTTATATCCCTTGGATTGACGCCCTCCGATAATTCGCGCTTAATATCGTCAATTACATCCGGATGCTCGTCTGTGGTTAATTCATAATATTTTATTATAAGGTCATCCGGTACTTCCATAACCTTTTTAAACATAACCTCAGGCGATTCGCTCACCCCGATGTAATTGCCGAGACTTTTACTCATTTTCTCAACGCCGTCAAGCCCTTCAAGAATGGGCATGAATAATGCAATCTGCTGCTCCTGCCCCATGCTCTTCTGAAGGCTCCTTCCCATAAGAATATTAAAGGTTTGGTCCGTTCCGCCAAGCTCTATATCCGCCTTAAGCTCAACTGAGTCGTATGCCTGCATTAAAGGGTACATAAATTCATGGAGCCCTATCGGAACATTGTTTATATAGCGGTTCATAAAGTCGTCCCGCTCAAGTATCCTTGCGACGGTGGTAGTTGCCGCAAGCCTTATGACATCCTCAAATGTAAGCTTTGAAAGCCATTCGCTGTTATATCTGACCACGGTTCTTTCCCTGTCCAGTATCTTGAATATTTGCTCAAAATAGGTAAGGGCATTCTCCTTAACCTGTTCATCCGTCAAAGCTGTCCTGCCCTTGGTTTTTCCCGTGGGGTCGCCTATCCTGCCGGTAAAATCTCCAATAATAATAACTGCGATATGTCCGAGATCCTGCATCTGCTTTATTTTTCTCAGTACGACGGCATGGCCGATGTGAATATCGGGCGCAGACGGATCAAGGCCAAGCTTAATTATAAGCGGCTTGTTCTGCTTGCAGGAGTTTTCAAGCTTTGCCAGCAGCTCCTCCTCATTCACACACAGATGTACTCCCTTTAAGATAATTCTCAGCTGTTCCTCAGGCTTTAACATTGTATTTCTCCTCCTTTATAATTTGATATTATATCATATATATGGTTTACAGGTTGTAATGGTCTGTAACCCGGGACAGGTTCCTTGTCCCGGCAGTGAGGCAAGGAACCTGTCCCCTGTCTCACCGGAAGGTATTTTTCTCATAAAAAAACTCCCGTCCTTTTCTAAAGGACGAGAGATTATCTCGTGATACCACCTAAAGTTCACAGACAACTCACATTGCCTGCCTCACAGAGTACGGCTTGCGCGATACCCCTGCACCTTTTAACGGTGTGCCCTCCGTCGCAGCCTACTTGGTAAAGCCTTTCGGTGCGCAGCTCCAAGATGTATTCACATTTTTTATTCATGAGCCTCTCATCAGCCGGCATCTTTCTGTATGAAATCAAAAATGCTACTCCTTCTTTTCATAGCCTTTATAAAAGAAATTGTTGTATAAATTTTAAGTATGATATCATGCCTTTATTTTATTGTCAAGTAAAATAAACAAGAATTCCAATTTGTCAGTAAATATTTATGAAAGTCTTATTTTATGTCCTCAAAGATCGGCAGTCTGGCTCCGTCCCTATAAAACAGCGGTATTTCTTCCAAGCGGGCTGAAACCTCCAGTTCCACACCGCCTTTGACTTCTTCTCCGGTATAAGCGTTCGTCCAGCTTGCCCCTGCAGGAAGGTATACCTTACGCTGCTCTATTCCCTTCTCAACCACCGGCGCCACCAGTAAATCGGGTCCAAACATATACTCATCACCGATATCATATACCCTGGAGTCCTCCGGGAAGTCATAGAACAGGGGTCTCATTACCGGCGTGCCGTTCTTGCTTGCTGTTTCCATCTGCTTCATGATATATGGCCGCAAACGCTCTCTAATCCGCATAAACTTTACAATAATATTATAAGCGGTTTCTCCGAAGCTCCAAACCTCATTAGGTCCCCCTGAGCCGCAATACCCATCCGGATTAAGAATATCCCTGACCGGATAAGGAAGCCGGAAACCATGCAGGCGTAATACCGGACAAAATACTCCAAATGGGAACCAGCGGACAATAAGCTCTCTGAACTCCTCATCCTCAGGATCTCCGTTTATAAATCCCCCGATATCCGTAGTCCACCAGGGAACTCCGCACAAGGAGACATTTAAACCTGCTTTAAGCTGTTTGCGTAAGCTTTCAAAGGTCGATGCAATATCTCCTGACCAGAGCACTACTCCATATCTCTGGCTTCCTAACCATGCACAGCGAACCAGATTACATACCTCTTCCCCTTCTGCTATCATTCCATCATAAAACGCCTTTGCATACCCTACACAATATAGATTACTGACCTCTTCTCCATTTCCCAGATACATTCGAATATTATCATAGTCATAGGGCCTCATCTCAGGCTCTGCCTCATCCAGCCAGAAGGTCTTAATTCCATACTTATAATAATTGTTTTTTACACGGGACCAGAAATACTTCTGAGCCTCCGGGTGAGTCGTATCCACATAGGTTAACGGACCAAATAACATGAATACTACATCGACTCCCTTTTCTGCTCTTATAATATAGTTCTTGCGCTTCATCAGCTCATAATTTTCACTTCTTGTATCAATAGTGGGCCAGACAGATACCATTAGTTTAATGCCCATTTCCTCCAGCTCTTCCACCATCTTTTTAGGATCGGGCCACCTTATCGGGTCAAATTTCCAGTCTCCCTGCATGGTCCAATGGAAATAATCGATGACAATGACCGAAATCGGCAGGTTACGGCGCTTATATTCTCTTGCAACCTCCAACAGCTCCTCCTGGGTTTCATACCGCAGCTTGGATTGCCAGAAGCCGGTTGCCCATTCCGGAATCATAGGCGCCCTTCCTGTTATCTCTGTAAAGCGGTAATTAATATCCTCCGGCGTCTTCCCTGAAATGATTATATAATCAATCTGCTTGGCACATTGAGCATGCCAGAGGGTATGATTGTTCACAAACTCCGCTCTTCCTATTGCGGGGTTATTCCATATAAAGCCGTACCCCTTGGAGGAATAGGTGTATGGAATGGTACATTTACCATTCTTTTGAAGCAAATCAACTGTACTGCCCTTTAAGTCAAAGCAATCGTTCGCATCCTGACCCATTCCATAAAAATGCTCTCCCTGAGAGGCTTTAAAATACAGGCTTATTCTAAACTGATTCCCCGAAGTTACCCTGTATTCCCTGGCTCTGCGAAGGGGAGCCGTGTGAACACGGCCGTCAATCCATGATTCCTCCAATAAAATGTCCATTGTTTCTGTATTAAAATAAGTAACTGTACCATCACCGGTAATCTGAGCCATTATTCTGCCGTTATATAATCTGGCTTTATCCTCGTCCATTACAATTCTTACATTCTCTGCCTCTTTTGTCTCAAGTAAAGTCCAATTCAGATTCTCATCAATGTAAAGGCTTTTACTGGACCGGAACCTTATCGCATCGTTACCATAGGGTTCAATATATACCAATTCTCCGGCAGTTTCCCATATGATCCGGTTGCCCTCTCGGATTCCATCAAATTTGGGTGCAATATAATATGCCATTAACATACCTCCTGTTTTGATAGTGTTATCAGCGTTTTATTCTGGATACAATTCCTTTCATCGAATCCTTCCCGGATACTTCAAAGACCGTATTGTTCTTTTCATTCTTAGCAGCCCAGGAGTTATCATTTACAATTACCTGTACACTGTTTATATTGTGTAAAACCACAGTAAAGTCCAGGCTGCAGGGTGAAATTGTAATGTCTATTTCCTCCTCATTTGCCTGCATGGTAATCTCGATACCATCCTCCTCAATAACAAATTGGTTCCTGCCGGCTACGGGATAAATATGTAAGGTATAATGCTCTGTCTTATATTCATCTACATAATTCATAGAAGGTCCCATGGGTATAATGGCATTTTCCTTGATATACAATGGAATAATATCAAGCTCTGCCTTTAATTCCAGCCATTGCCCTCCCTGCAGCTGTTCATCGGTATGGTAATCGGTCCATATACCCTTCGGCAGATAAACCTTAACTAAATCCTCTTCGTTTAGTACCGGTGCAACTAATATGCTGTCTCCAAACATATATTGCGTATCAATTCCGGCGGTTGATTCATCCTCCGGAAACTCCAGTATCATTGCACGGCACATCGGAACTGAGTTCTTAACCGAATAAACAGCCTGGGAATAGATATAAGGCATTAAGGCATACCGAAGCTTAACGTACTTTCTTACAATATCGCAAGCCTCCTCTCCAAAGTCCCATGGCTCTCTTGTATAGAAGCCGTGCCACCTTGCATGGGAACAGAACATTCCGTATTGAGTCCATCGGATATATAATTGCGGGCTTGTTGAGTACCAGAAACCGCCTAAATCACTTGACCAGAAGGGGAAGCCACTGATACCCATACTAAGACAGCCCTTGATGGAGCTGGCCATACTACCGAAGTCTGTACCTGCATCTCCTCCCCAATGAACAGGGTATTGCTGGGATCCTGCCCAGGCGCTTCTGGCCCAAATGATGGCATTATCCTTGCCAAGCTCTTCTACTGCAGCTTCATAAGCGGCCTTATTATATAACAAGGGATACAGATTATGCATATCCTTTCCGTCAACATTAGCATATTTAAAAAATGGCGCCGCCGATTCACCAAAATCCACTTTTATTACATCAATTCCCATACGAAGTAATGGCTTGATTAATTCATTCTTATACCAGGTCACCGCTTCAGGATTGGAAAAATCGATAAGTCCATGGGGAAATTTCATGGAGCCATTTTCGCAGCTGGCAAAGTATCCCTTTCTCATACCCTCATCATATACCTCGTGGGAGATGTTGCCTCTTTCCACATAGGGGAGCTGCCAAAGTGAGATTTTAAAGCCGTCCTCATGCAGCTTTTTAAGCATCTGCTCTGCATCAGGGAATTTGGCTTGATCAAACCTCCAGTCGCATACCCAGTTCTCTGCAAACCAATCGGTATCAATATGTACTACATCACAGGGAATATCCATTTCGCGCATACGCCTTGTTACGGTTTCCACTTCCTTCTGTGTACCGTAACTGATTTTACTGATCCAGAGTCCGAAGGACCATTTGGGAGGAAGTCCCGGTTGACCGGTAAGCTTGTAATACAGGGGTAAAAGCTTCTTTAAGCTGTTTTCCTTCATAATAAACATATCTATAATATCGCCTTCAATCATGAAGGAATTGGCTTTTGATAATGTTTGTCCCATATCACAATGACTTTTCCGTGACGTATTCAGAAAGACTCCGTAACCCTTACTGCTGATATAATATGGTATATACTTATATGCCCGGTCTGTATTCACTCCCAAAGCATTGGTATTCCAAAGATCAAAGGCTTTTCCTTTTCTGTCAATTGCCGTATAATTCTCACCCAGGCCGTAAAAATGCTCATATGGATCTGCAGCCACTGCTTCACAGGCATATTTTTCATTGGCTTCATTATCATATAAGAATCCAAAGGGACATACCTCATAGGGCATAAAGGAACGATCATCCCGGCCAAATTGCCTGTAGAAGCAAGTACCGTTCTCGGATATGCTGATATTCCAGGGATTCTTACGTATACTTACAAGGATAGTTCCGTTATCGATCTCTATCCTGTCCGGTGTTTCATTCAGTACAAGCTTAACCGGTTCCTTTACCATATTCTCTATCATAGGCGTTATATGCTCCGGTACCTGAAAACCCTCTATTGCTTTAATTCTGACAATCCGCGGATCGATAAATTCTATCTCCACAGCAATATTCGTGGTATTATTCTTGGGCACAAATACCTGACGATGATCAAAATACCGGTATGTATATTTTTCATCTACATATATACCCTCTGTTTGGATTAATACCTTATTATTCTCAACCTTAAAGCTTTTTACCCTGTTTACCAGTAACAGAGTGGCCCCCTTCATCAAACTAATTCTGGGGAACTTAACTATATTCTGATAAATCTGACTTTCGTCTTCAATAATTCCCTGTTCGGATAATCCATGCATTATCTGTCCTATGTTCTCATTTATCTTCATAAGCTTATCAATCCTTTCTAAAATCAATAATATAGTTAACCCTTTACTGATCCTTCCGTAAGCCCTCCTACAATTTGTTTTTGTAATAAAACAAAGATAATTACTATTGGAACTACTACTATGGTTGCATAGGCCATCAGGATCTCCCAGCGGACTCCCAATTCACCCATTGCCTTATATAGAATAAGGGATAAGGTTTTCATTCTCTCCTCAGTTAAAAAGGTCAGAGAGAACACCATATCGCCCCAGGACATAAAAGATGACATGGCAAGAGCTACCACAAAACCTGATTTACATATCGGTACCATGATTTTTATGAAGGTTCTTAATGGGCCGCACCCGTCAATCAGAGCTGCTTCTTCCAATGCCTTCGGTACATCCTTAAAATAGCTTCTTAAAATAATTACCACAAAGGGAATGGTTAATGTAGCATCTGCCAAGATTACGCCAAGATAGTTATTGAGCAAGCTTAGCTTTCTAAAATTAATAAATAACGGGGTTAAAATCAGGGAACTGGGCATCATTTGCGCTACCAGGAAGATTAATAACAGATAGCTGTTAAATTTACTCTTAAACCTGGCAAGCCCATAGGATGCAGGAACACCAAGCAGCATGGTAAGTAATGTTGTTCCTATTGCAATTATAAAACTGTTTTTCGTATAGGTTACTAATGTAACCCCGTGTTCATTTTTAAAGACAAAATTCTCAAAGCTTATCTCCTTTGGAATCAAAGTTGGAGTCTTAAAGGATTCCCCCGCAGGCTTTATTGCTGTCGTGATCATCCAATATAAAGGGAATAAAAAGAGACCAATAATAATGATTCCGATAATCATATTGATATAGCTTTGCTGTTTTTCAGTCAGCCTTTTATGCTTCATAAGATCTTCTCCTTGTATACTCTATATCATGTGACATCCTATACTGCATATGTCATGCAGCTTATCTAATTATTACTTTCCTCTTTATTAACCAGTGAGATATAAAAGATCCCTACTACCATCAAAAGTATAAACAATACATTGGCTACTGCAGACCCCTGGGAAAAATTATATTCTGAAAATGAGTATCGATAAGCTAATGTAGACAACATCTCTGTCGCCGATCCCGGACCTCCGCCGGTCATTACATAAGACAGGTCGAATACCTTGAAGGTGTAAATAAAGCCCAGGGTTAATACAGAAATTATAGCAGGCTTAAGTAAAGGTACGGTAATGTAGAAAAACCTTTTTACAGTATTCGCTCCATCAATACTTGCTGCTTCAAAAACATCAGTCGGTAATGTGGTTAATGCTGCAGACAGGAGTATCATATTAAAAGGAACGCCCTTCCAGATGTTTGCTATTATAATAGCAGTCATAGCACTGTCACCATAAGCAAGCCATTTGATTGGTTCCTTAATAATTTTCAAGTTAACAAGAAGATGGTTTATAATTCCGATATCACCGTTAAACATATATTTAAATACACCTGCCACAGCTATCATAGGCAGCACCCAGGCAATAACCGTGAGTCCTCTTAAAAACTGCGACAGCTTGAATTTCTTACTGAAAAACAAAGCCATAGCAAAGCCCAGAGGGAATTGAAACACCAGGCACCAGAAAGTATAGGATATAGTATTCTTCAGAGCTATTCTGAATGTAGAGTTTTGAAATATCTTCTTATACATATCAAAACCGATAAATTTCTTTTCTCCCTTGGCAAAATTCATAAGATCTACATTCTGAAAGCCCATTACAATATTATTTATAATCGGTATAATGATCATAAGAAACATATAAATGGCTGCCGGCAATACAAAGGCAAATACAATCAGCTTTCTTTTATCATAGTAGCTTTTTCTCTTAACTTTTTTCATGGTATATTCCGCCATCCTTCCGTAAACGAAGCCTAACCATACTAAATTTTAATAAAAATGCGGCTTAGCAGCTTATGCGCGCCTTGCCGCATTTTCATTAAATCCTGTCGTTTATTTTATTTCAGCAACTGTTGCTGCCGCATCCTTAAGAGCCTGTTCCGGCGTCTTAACTCCGGATACTGTATCCTGGACTGCATATTGAATAGCGCTGGAGATTTCCGGCCATTTCGGATGAGGACCTCTTGCTTTGGCAACCTTAAGCTGTTCGCAATATACTGACATAATAGGATCAGTTGCCCATAATGTACTCATCTCTACCGCATCAGTTCTTGGAGATATGTAGCCGGCATCTTCACAGAACTTAAGAGAATTTTCTTTTCTGCATAAGAACTCCATCAGCTTCCAGGATGCCTCTTTATGATCATCCTTCATCATCATAATATTACCGCCGCCGATTGGTGAAGCACCATTTTTGTAAGTTGCGAATGTAGTAACCCCGTAATTCAGATTCGGATTTTCATTCTTAATATTAGTTCTGAGCCAGCTTCCTGCAACCATCATCGCAGATTTACCGGTAGCAAATAAGGATGCACACATGTCAGCCTGTGTCATGGAGACGAGCTCCTTGCTCATATAACCTTTTTGATAAAAGTCATTGATCATGGTAAGAGCTTCTACTGCTCCCTCTGAATCCAATGAGCTAAAATCTGCTCCGGCTTGCCAGATAAACGGCAGCACATTAAATGTACCTTCCTCAGATTTATATAGACACATAGTCAGGCCATAATGATCCTCGGTTGTAGTCTTTGCAACCAAATCCGCAAATTCTGTCCAGGTCCAGCTTCCGTCAGGATATTCAAGTCCCATCTCATCGAATATATCTTTGTTATACATAATAGCTAAGCAGTTGCTGTAGAATGGAACTCCGTAATATTTCCCATCATAGAGGGCAGAGCTCCTGGGGCCATCAAAATAATGATCAAGCTCACCCCATGCCTCTACTTCATCAGTAATATCTACTGCGGCTCCCATCGCTGCAAAAGAGATATTATCTACTGTGTCACATAGAGTAACATCAGGAAGCTTATCTGCTGCCACGCCGATGGATAATTGCTTCTTGATTTCAGCGAAAGCAACGCTTTGAGTAGTAACCTTGATGTTCGGATTTTCTTCCATAAACTCATCCAACATTCCAAGTAATACCTTTGCCTGGTCCGGTGAAATATGGTACCACATTTCAATTGATACCGGTTCATCCTCTTTAGTACTTACAGAACCGGTGTCATTTTTCTTTTCTGTGTCATTTTTCTTTTCAGTCTCAGTACTCTTTTGGTCTGTCTTATCAGCATCCTTTGAAGATTTCGAACATGCAGTCAACATGGAAATTGCCAAAGTCGAAACAATCAAAAGTGCAAAAACTTTTTTCATAATGCTTTTCATTGTTATGCCTCCTCCTTGCTATCAGTGATTTGTTACGTCTCTATTATAACGATGAAAATAGTTGTAATAAATTCTAAGAATTTAAACTTAGTTTGTAATATTAAACATATTTACTGAAATAGATATATTTAGAGACCATTTTATTGATTATTTTGCACTATTATTATATAATCATTATTGTAATTAAATCTATTATTCTGTACAAAATATACTCGTTCACCTATTCAGCTTACTACATATGAGGCGAAATGTATTATGGTAAATATTGCAAAGCGTATCCTAAACAGAATGACCAATATCAAACAGAGGTACTTATCAAAAATACGCTATCAGTTTATTATCCTTCTAATTATCACCAGTATCCTGCCTGTAATGCTAATGCAGTTTATGAACTATAATCTTTCTAATAAGATAATTTCGAAGAAAAATGCTTCCATTATAGATGATAATCTAAGTGCTAACAAGACAAATGCAGAAAACATATTTGATGATTATCATAAATTGATATATAAAATATATACGGATGAAACCTTTATAAGATATTTAAAAAACTTTAACAAAATAACAGATGAAAGCTCAATAGATTATACCGTTGCCTGCAATAACTTAATGAATTGTATTAATACCCATATTCGTCTTTATCCGGAGGTTCGTGCTGTCGGTATTTACGGTAAAAATGATAAAACCTTGGTAATTCAGGATGAAAAAGCAGATAATGATTCTATCGAGAGGTTTTTCGAGGATAATAATAAATATCTTTTTGAACATATTAAAAGCCAAAGGACTTCCTCCATCGGCTTAATAGACTCCGAGAGTCCTTATTATAATAAAGAGGATCCCGTCTTCTATATAAAATTAAGGACCTTAAATCATGAAAGTCTGGCATATCTTGGTGGAATCATACTCTTTATCAGCCAGGAAGCATTGCAGCAATTAATAAATAATGAGGCCGCAGCAAGCTATGAATTCTCCAGCAACTATATTCTTATGGAGAACGGTTATGTATTATGCGGCAAGGCCAATCAGGCAGGCATTCATTTTAATGAAATTTCTCGTATGAACTACAACTTTATTGAGGCTAACGGAATCCGCACATACGAAAATAAAGACATAAAAATAAGCGTAACCGATTTATCTCATTATGATCTGACTTTGGTTAATATCGTTGACAAATCTGTTTTTTTTAAGGATATAGAACATTTATGGACCCTATCCTTCATAATTATATCCTGCATTCTGGTCATCGCTTTAATCATAGCCAATATAGTTATCAAAGGAGTTATAAAATCCATTGAACGTATAACAAATATGATGAACATCTTAAATGAGGATAATTTAAATGTGTTCATTCAAGACAAAAGCAATAGTGAAATTCGAACAATTGAAACATCTTTTAACTATATGGTAAAGCGCATTAACCATTTACTGGAAGAAAACAAGCTGCAATATGAACACATTCTGGACATAACCAATGAAGCCCATAAGGCTGAGTTAAAATTCCTGGAGCTTCAGATTAATCCTCATTTTCTGTTTAATACAATTGATTCCATCAACTGGGTTGCTATTCGGGAGGGTTATGAGGATATAAGCCAGCAGTTGAATAATCTGGCCTGGATACTGCGGCATACCATACAAAATGTGAATGAAGTAGTACCGTTAACTACAGAAATCGATATTTTAAAATGCTATCTGGATCTTCAAAAATATCGTTTTCAGAATTTTAAATATAATATATATATAAAGGATTCCATTGACCACCTTTATATCCACAAGCTGATTTTTCAACCCTTTATAGAAAATTCGCTTTTGCATGGATTTGCGAACGTAACCCGTCAATGCTATATAACGATACGTTTTTTTATCCTTCGGCAAAAATATTTGGTAATTAAAATCATTGATAATGGAACAGGTATTCCACCTGAGCAATTATCAAAAATTAACCGGGTGCTGCGAGGCATGAAGTGTGATGATTCAGGAATAGGTTTATACAATATCTCGATGCGTCTTGCAAGCTATTACAACAATAGAATTAAGGCATTTGCGAGCTCTGATACAAATGAAACTTGTTTTACGCTGTACTTTCCATTGGATACACTACAAGGAGAAATGAGAGATGTATAAGGTATTAGTTGTTGAAGATGAAATCAATTCAAGGGAAGGCTTAAGAGATTTAATCAGCAAAAGAGATGACCAATATCAGGTTAAAACCGCTGTCGATGGTCTGGATGGCTTAAATAAAGCACAAAAATACCAGCCGGATATCATTATAACAGATATAAAAATGCCGAAAATAGACGGTATACAGATGATTGCCAAGATACGGGAGTTAAATATCAAGTCGGAAATTCTTATATTATCCGGCTATGCCGAATTTGAGTATGCAAAATCAGCACTCTCCTTAGGGGTGGTGGATTATATTCTAAAACCCGTTGTCCCGGCTACCGTATTCACCATGCTTGAAAAATGTACCCGTTTGATTCAAAAAAGCGTCAATCAACAGCCTCAATTTCAACGCCAATCCTACCATCTTCTTTCAGGGACTGATAATAAGATGCTGTCAAATTTTTATAAAGATTTATCAATCGATAGCTTTCTTTGCATTGTCATGTATTCAAAATCCGGGTCATTTTTTACCCCAAACTGGAAATCCTTCTTTTTAGGGTTTAAATCCTGCGTCTTAATAAATGTTTATGATTCATGCTATTTGGGAATTATTCATCCAAGTAATGATGCTTCTGCCAGGACAATCCTGACAAAATGCCAGGCTGCAGCCGGCAGCTCCTGCACCGGTATCTACCGTTATCTTAAAAGTGATCCGGAAATAAACTGGTATGAGGCCTTTCGTCAATTATTGTCCTGTATTCCATGGTCAATCTCTCTGAACAAGGATTTCTTTTTATTTGAAGAATATATGCTTAAGGATTCAAAAGCCACAGCCGATAGTAATGAGTTTTTTAAGAAATTAAAAAAATGCTTTTATAATCAGGAATACAGGGAATGTAATTCATTAATCATAAGCTTTATTAAGTATTTACAGGACAATCAATATCATCCCGATTATATTAAAATGCTTGCTGCCTCATGTTTATTACAGGCCGGCTCCAATGCATCCGGTCCCGAATTCGACCATCGCAGCGGTTTATATGTCACTGTGTACCGCAATGAGCTTATGGCAGCAAAGAACTTTCATGAGCTTAAAGCCATAATCGGCCATTATTATAGTGAAGGGCCCTTATCAAATAAGAGTAACCAATATTCGAAGCCGGTTATCATGGCTATTAATTATATACAAAAAAACTTCAGTCAGCCTATTTCCCTTAATATAGTTGCTGATAAAATCCGGGTAACACCTCAATATCTAAGCCGTATATTTTCCAAAGAAACCAACCGGAGCTTTATTGATTACGTAACCTCCTACAGGATTAATATAGCAAAACAACTGCTTGATACGACAGATATCAAGGTGTTCGAAATAGCAAATCGTATAGGATTCAGCGATGCCAAATACTTTTGTACCCTCTTCAAGAAATATGAAGGGATTTCACCCAATCAATATCGGAGCAATCGAAATGTGTGAATGAGTTATGGTATGGGACAAGGGGACAGGTTCCTTGTCCTATACCATCAACCTTCTCCCTAACTTCCAATCTCAGGCAATACAAATTAAAGCTTTGATTTGTCATAATTATATGGAATACTTGTTCCCACCAGTACATCTTCAATTTTTTCAATTATTAACCAATCATCCATGTTGGATTGTCTATCAAAAGGTAAGGGCGGTTCAATTCCAACGACATCGGCAAACTCGATCAGGCAGATACACTTATTATGCCATCTATCCTTTTGTTTCTGCGTAAGTGCCAGTTTACTCTCGTTATCAGAAAATACCTTATTTATTTCCTCTTCTGATAGTTTTACATAGTTCTGCACAGAAGTGACAATTGCTTTGGCGGAAACTTTCATTGATCCTTTCTCCATAAAATAGAGAGTCTCTCCCTCAAAAACACGACTGTGAGGAATCTTTCTGCCTGCCGCACTTCGGATCAACATTGTTTTTTCACCTGAAATAATCTTATCCAGAATATGTTCTCCCTTTTTACCTGCGTTGTCGCAATAAACCAAATGAACCATACTTTTCACCCCAAATTTAAATCTATATCATTCTTCGAACTGAATTTCTACTGCTGCGATGGGTAATAATCTAATTGAGCGATATCTGTAAAGATTCACAAAAAAAGCTGCAATCCAGGTCAATGCGCATAATACATTCAGAATGGGGATTACCGGAGAAGTATGATATGTCCCATATACAAAATCAAGTACGGCTCTAATTATCCAAATTACTGCAGCTACTCCACACAGTATCATAGCCAAAAGAGCTACCTTTTTTTTCATCTTTACCTCCATAGCATATTTTGATTTTTAAACAGGGATGAATTAATGCTTTATTAAGGTATTTGTGATTCACATGGCACTCCTGTCTGGCATTTTCCGCAGCCATATCTTGGCCTGAATTTTTCGCCTGTTTTACCCAGAAATTCACTGCATTTATAATGATTTTTACCATCTTCGACAGTAATTGCATCTGCCGGACAATTCTCTGCGCATTTGCCGCACTTAAGACAGTACTCATATGTATTTTCGTACTCCCTCTTGTCAGGCGGCAAATATAATTCTGTGACAATGCTTCCAAGTCTTCCTGCCATACCTTTTGGAGTTATAAGTCCTTTAGAAAGTCCAAAAGTTCCAAGTCCGCATACGAAGGCAACATGCCTTTCAGACCAATTGCTTGTAAATCTAATTTTATGATTAGGGCCGTTGCCATTACACCAAAATCTTTCATCTAATGCGGGTACAATACTGTTATATCCTTTTTTGATTAATTCGGATTTTAAATACATACCCAACTTTCTCTCAAAGGCTTCCCCTTCAACCCGTCCATGAAGCCATTCTTCAGAAGGCCAATTTTTTTCTCTCCTGTTCCCTGTTTTAACTGCTTCGCTATATGGCAAAAAAAATGATATCACAGTTCTGGCTTCCGGCAGCCATTCTTTCGGATACATGAAATGTTCTCCTATAACTGATGGCTGTTTCAATATCGAAAAATACTCATCATCTGCAGAGCCAAACGAAAAAATCGGAGCTTCAAAAATTTTCATTCCCACAATATTTTCCGAAATGGCTATGTCCTTTGAAATATAGTTATCCTCTGAATTCTCAACAAAATCCTTTGCGATTTCTATTAAATACTGCTTATCCATAAATTTTCTCCCCCTATGACAAAATATTACATGCAATACTGCGATTGCATCCATTTCGTAACAGTATAACACAAATATGTAAATATTTCCATGCCAAAAAATGTGACAAGTATGTCCGGGGGACGTGTGTCAGTGTGTCAGGGGACGGGTCCCTTGACACAGCAAAAATCCCAAAATGGCTGACAACCTATGTAAGCTTACTAAATGTCTCTTCAATTGATGAGGCATACTCAGCCGACGTGAAATTAAATGCTAATTTTACAAGCTTGTTTTCATATAAAATAACTATGTCTTTAAGCTCCCTGTTTAACCTGCTGACAGCTTTATTGGCCGAAGGTCCTGAGGTTTCGGGCAGCAGTATCAGGAAAATATTATCCTCATATCTTCCTACGATATCCAGGTTTCTTAAGGTATTCACCAGCATTTCTCCGGCCGTTTTCATGGCATGTTCTTCAGCCCTTAGCTTAATATCGGGACTGGCACTTACTTTTATAACAACCCTGCACATAACAAGTGAGAAAATATTGCCATATCTGTTATATCTGAGTATTTCACCTTCGATCCTTTCAAGAATACCTCTCTTATTCAGCAGTCCTGTCAGAGCATCAGTCCTGCTATGCTTTTCTACAAGCTCATCAATTACGCTTTTTGCAGTAAGCAGTCCTGACAATGAATTGAATTTATTAATAATCGGCTGCAGATTCTCATACCCAAGAAAAACCCGCCATTTATTGTTTTCAAGCACGCACATTTTAGTGAAGCTGCTTTTTTCCACCATATCCATAACAATATTGGCTTCAGTTACATCTACGGTAAATTTAACAGCTGTACTGAAGCCGTATTCTCTCATTCTGCTGATGCTTATGCCCTCGTTTGTTTTACAGGGCTTTATATCATATTCCTCTAAGTGAAATATCCTTGAAACTGCACCTTGCCAGATAATAAAATCGTTCATTGAAATTCGCTTTTTATCCAAGTCTGTTATTAATTCATATGATAATTGAAAATTGCTCTGAGAAATGCCTTTGAAATATTCATTCATAACATATTTGGCTGCAAATGTCTCTGCAGAATTATCTGTGTTCTTCTTTACTCGATCAGAACTGCTATATCCCGGCTTGCTATAGCTGCTTCTCCAATATATATCATATTTATATCTTTTCTCCGGATTACTGAGTACCTCATATGCCTGATTAATCTTAACCATCTGCTCCTCGGCCATTTTGCCGCCGTTTGCATCGGGATGGTATTTTCTCACCAATCTCTTATAAGCGCTTTCTATTACTTCCGGCTCCGCAAGATTATGGACCTGAAGAATTCTATAATAGTCATCGTATCTTTGCATATACTTCACGCCTTTTGTGTTTTCTGCTTACACATCTGTGAATTTAACTGCATATATCTATACTTCAATTTTAAAGTTGCCCGTGGAATATGTCAATAAGCATAAAACCTCACAGGAATAAGAGCAAAGGCGTATTTGGGTTGAAATGAAAGACCGACACTTTTATGTGCTCTTTATATTAATATATAATCCTGTGCACCTTCCCGTCGTCCGTTAAACAAACTCTATTCCCTCCTATAATACTTCCATCCACAGTGATTTCATTTACATCAGGCACTCCCCTGCTTCTGCTCTCAACCTTAATTTCATACAGGGAGCTTCCGTATCTGTATTCAACGACATAATCTCCGAAGCTTGCAGGTGTGGCAGGATCGATTACAAGCTCATCCCCTTCCTTTCGGATACCCAAAAATGCTCCTACCAACCCCTGATACATCCATCCTGCAGAACCGGTGTACCAGCTCCAGCCGCCTCTTCCCGTATAGGGTGCGCTGAGGGAAATGTCGGCTGTCATAACATAAGGCTCCTTCTCGTACCTTAAAGCATCCTTGCAGCTTTTTGTGATATGAATTGGATTAAGCATGGTGAACAAAGTATAAGCCATATCATAATCCTTCAGCATGGAAGCGGCAATCGCCAGCCAAACCGCCGCATGTGTATATTGACCCCCGTTCTCTCTTATACCGGGAATATAATTTTTTATATATCCGGGATTTTTGTCCGTCTTGTTAAAGGGAGGCGCCAGGAGCAGAGATATACCATCCTCCTCCCTCACCAGATAACGCCTTGCCGATTGTATTGCCGTTTTTGCCCTTTCCTTCATAGCTCCCTTTGATATTACACTCCAGGACTGGCTGATGGAGTCTATCCTGCACTCATCATTTTCCTTGGAACCCAGCTTACTTCCGTCGTCATAAAAGGCTCTTAGATACCACTCACCGTCCCAGGCATGTATCTCTATACTTGTAAGGAGCTTGCCCCTCCTTTCCTCCAATTCCCGGGCAAACACCGTATCGCCTTCCATATGGCACAGAGGAATGAAATCTCCCATTACGGTATATAAAAACCACCCAAGCCATACGCTCTCCCCCTTACCCATTATACCGACCTCGTTCATGCCGTCATTCCAGTCGCCTCCGCCCATGAGGGGAAGTCCATGCCCTCCGAAACAGGTTCGCTCTATTGTTTTTTTGCAGTGTTCGTACACACTTGCTGCATGTATGGATACCTCCGGGGTTGTGAGAATTTCATTCTGATCCTCCTTAAGCATCGGGCTTTTGATGTAGTTTACCACTTCCTTCAATATTGACGCATCCGAGGTGCTCCTTATATATGCTGCGGTGCAATATGGAAGCCACAGCAAATCATCCGTTATTTTCGTCCTGACGCCCATACCTGTAGGTGGATGCCACCAATGCTGGACATCCCCTTCCTCAAACTGCCTTGAGCAGGCCAATATAATCTGCCTGCGCATAATATCCGGATCTGCCAATAGAAGTGAAAGGGCATCCTGCAGCTGGTCCCTGTAGCCAAAGGCTCCGCCGCACTGGTAAAAGCCTGCCCTGGCATTAATTCGGCATGATAATGTCTGATAAAGCAGCCAGCCGTTAACCATAATATCCACAGCCCGGTCCGTTGTTTTAACCCGGACCGTTCCCAGTAATCTGTCCCAGTAAGCCCTCACCCTGTTAAGCTCCTGTTCTGCAGCATCAGCATTCCTGTATTTGCTTCTTATTTTGCCTGCCTCGCCCGGATCGGAGCTATGACCCAGCCCGAACAGCACCGTTCTGCTTTCCTCAGGCTTAAGCACTACGGATACCTGAATTGCTCCGCAGGAATCATTACACACTCCCAAAGTGCCGGATAACCTGACCCTGGCTCCCCGAGGATTCCTTACACTGCCCTTCAGCCCCAGGAATTCATGCCTGTCACCGGTATACATGGCCGTTTTTTCACTTGAAAACAGGTATGCAAATGTGTTCTGAAAATCCATGGTATAGATATTTTCAGCATATAAGAAGTCATTCTCACTATCATACCCCGTCAGGATATAGGGATTGGTCTGCTCCCTCTGTGTGCCCAAAACCCATTCTACATAACAGGTCAGACTCAGATACCTTACCTTGTCCGAGCAGTTTTTAAGCTTTAAACTCCATAGCTTAAGGGACTCATCAAGGGGCGTGAAAACAGTCAGCTCCTGTTCAAGATTAGCTTCCTCATGTATAAATGTGCTGTAGCCAAATCCATGCCTTACCCTGTAATTGCCGTGCCTTAAGCTCCCCAGGGACATGGGCATTATCAGCTCGTCGCTTGTTTCATCCAATATATAAATTGCCTCATGGGCTCTGTCAATTACAGGATCATTGGACCAGGGCGTAAGTTTATTTTCCCTGCTGTTGATACTCCAGGTAAAACCTGCACCGGTTTCGGATATCTGAAAACCAAAGCTCTTATTCGAGATAACATTAATCCATGGTGCAGGCGGCCTCTTGTTATCCTCAAGAAGTATTTCGTATTCCTTACCCTCATGGACAAATGCCCCGAAGCCGTTAAAAAATTCAGAATTATCTGTTTTATTTACCTGTGCTGATGGTGCATGTGCCGTGTCCAAAGCTTCATCCTCCATATATAATATTCCTCAGGCAGCTCATTCCGGAATTGATACACTCCAGTATCTCATACCGAAAATGATACTCCTTAAGCAGTTCATGCCTGGTTTAAACTCATTAAGCATCTCATGCCGGGAAAAACTTCTTAAGCAGTTCATGTAGTGATTAAACTCCTTAATCATCGCATACCTGAAATAATACTCCTCAAAGCTCCTGCCGGTATTAGTACTCCTCAAGCAGCTCATACTGGTTTTCCTTCAGGCTGTTGTAATAAATGCCGGTTTCCTCCGAAAGCACGACTCGAGCAACCGTAAAGAGCAGATCCGCCTCAGCCTCTGTCATTTCATACGTATGCAGCATAAAGAAGCTTTGCTTTACGCCTTCGGATTCAAAAATCCGAAGTGAACTGGTCATGTCATAGATCATATTATCTATTTCCTGAAGGTAGCTGTGGCCGGAATCAATCAGGATGACCAGATCAGCTGATATGCGGTTTATCCTGAGATATTCATAGGCACGCAATGCATCCCTTATGCTTCTTTCGCTTTCCATCGACTTAACCACCAGAAGCAGGATGGGATTGTCACCGGATATGCCGAATTTCCACAGGGAGCTTTGATTCAATATATTGCGCTTTATACGCCAGGCAGGGCCCCGATACATACCCGCAGTATAAAATATCGGACTGATTAAGTTCTGAAAGGCTGCCAACTGGTTTCCCGTAATCTCCAGATATCTTAATTCCAGGTTCTTTTGCAGGCGGAATTTTTCCAGGTAATCATCAATTCTGACGCAGGTCTTAATATCTCTCGCAAGACTTATTGCTTCCTCCCTGTTCTGACAAACACCCGTAATATAGGATATGCAGGCTGTTTCCCCGGCCTTTATGCAAAGCCGTACTCTCAGGCTCATGATGGGGTCGGTGCAAAAGCCCGAGTTATTGAAGTAGGCAACACCGTTAACCACAGAATCCGGTTTTTCCAGGGTATTATTCCTCCCGATAAAACGCTTCCTGTCATTCTCACATTCCACCCTTTTGCATGGTTTGCCTTCCGTGCATATCATATGCATGAGATATGGCTTATCCTCCTCTTTCCTGCGGCGCCTCTTTGCCAGGAAGATTTGCTCCTCCTCAAGATACTCGCTTTCCAGAAAGAGCTTGTTGAAGGCAGGATGGCTTAGCTCCGCCAGCCAGGTGTCATCCGCCACCTCTAGATAACTGGTGACTTCAAGCTGCTTCTCCTCTTTTCCGTGATTGGTGAATGTAATCTTGCGTATCTCAAAAGGCTGCACACTGTCCAGGCTGACCGTCATATATGACGTTATATCCCCGTCCCGGCGCTTAAATTCCGCCTTGTAGGGTCCGAATATCACCTGGTAATCATCCGGCTCGACCTTGGAAGGATGATAGGTTGTGCTCCAATACCTGCCGCTGGCAACATCCCTGACATAAATATAATTGCCTGTGTTTGCATATATATCAGGCCGCCAGCGATACAGCATCCTGTCCTCAAATTTGCTGAAGCCGTCGCCGTCCGAGGTTATCATAAGGGAATACCTGCCGTTTGACATGTAGTTTACTACCGGAGGGTACATACCGGGACTGCTGATGTAGCGGTTGTTATATATATCCTTTTTAAAGAGAGGCTTGCCGATTGTAATAGTATAACCCTGTTTGGCAATTGATATCAGGTGGGACTGGTGTTTTTCCTCAAGCAGGACCTCCGTTGCCTTTATCATAACCTCCCTGTGAAACCTTTCCCTAAGGATACCGTCATTCAGGCAATTGTTGATTGAGGCAAGAATCATACCCTGGTGATGAGTCATAAAAGATTTCACAATACAGTACCGGGTGCCGGTAGTCGGATTGGGCACACTGAAATCAACTGCTTCATAAAAGCCATACTCATTATAGGCCCCCAATTCCTTAAGCCACTTAAGGTTCTTTATGCATTCCTCCGTTGCTATATCAAGGGCAAGCATGGTTGCATAGGGCGCAACCACCAGGGCATTCTTCCGGACAGGCTGCAGCCTTATCTTCGGGACGCCGAAGGCTCTGTACTGGAAGTTAGAGTTTAAATCAAAGCGGTAATACTGGGATTCCGATATGCCCCAGGGAATGCCTGCTTCCCTGGCATACTTCATATGCTGGGCAACGGCTGCCCTTGCGGTTTGCGCATATACCGAGCCTTCATATTCCTTGAACACAAGATTTTGCATAAGAAATTCAAACATTGTGCCGCTCCAGGATACAAAGCATGGGATACCTTTGACAAGGGTCAGGGGCCGCCCCAGCTTGTACCAGTGCTTCAGGGGCACTTCTCCCATTGCTATTGCAAGAAGGCTTGTAAGCGACGATTCCGATGCCATCAGATCATAACAGCCCTCGTCCGCAGTGTGGGACGATANNTTAAACAGGAAGCTGAAGTCGGTATTCTCAACTATACAGTCTATTTTATTGCTTATTGCGGTAATCCTGCCAATCATCCCGGCCGCATATTTATTATCCCTGTCTGCCGCCCGGCGAAGCGAAGGACAGGATGAAAGGCTTTCCTCCTTAAGCCTTAAGGCTCCGATTTCATAAGCAAGGCTGTCAATGAACTTCATAAGCCTTCCTGTATGACGATATTTTTTAAGCGGACCGGGCTCCCAGGAGCTTAAGCCTTCCCATATGTCCGCAATATCCTCAAGAAGCTCACTCATTCTTTGATACCTATCCTTTAGCCTGAAGCCTGAAGGACGGCCGGTGCTGTATTCAATCTCCCGGTTGCTTTCCGAAAGAGCGTTGCGAAGCTCCGACAGTATATTGCCGTTAACAACCGGCTTGTCAATAAGCTCAATGAGCCCGTTTTTCAAAGCAATAAGATGTCCCAGAAAATTACCGCTGTCTACTGTGGATATATAGGCAGGATTAAGCACCTCAAGGGTGTTGATGTTATACCAGTTATAAAGGTGCCCCTTCCATTTCGGCAATTTCCCGATTGTTTCCATAAGCCTTTCCACTGCTTCAACCGTCGAGCTTATAGTTTCGAATCCCAGGTCCCTGGCGGAAAGGATGGCCAGCAGCTGCAGTCCTATATTTGTTGGCGATGTCTTATCGCTGGTTCTTTCAATTGCTGCAATCTGGTAATTATCCGGACATAGCCAGTTGTTTTTCTTTGTTGAAAACTCAATAAAATACTGCCATGTCCTGCGGGCAGTATCTATAAGCAGCCCATTATCCTGTTCTCTTTTATTCAATGGCAATTTTCCTGCAGGTCTGCTTATACGATATGCAATATCAAAAGCCAGGCACCATACAACAGCCGCAGCTGCTGATGCAATTATTCCAGCCCAGGCCAGATCTCCGGTTATAATTATTGCTGCAAGTACGAAAGCAGGTAAAAATGAGCTCCACATTGTAAGAAAATACCCTTTTCTGGTATTAATTATTGAAGCATCCACCGCTTCCGCAGTATTCCATCGAAGCAGATTCTTTTTGCTGATATAGACACGGTAAAGTGTACGTATTATGGCATCCGATGCCACATATGCCCGGTAAGGAGTGATAGTAAACTCCAGGAATGCCCTTTTGAAAATTGCAGCAAGCTCCTTCTTGAAGCTTTTATATATAATGGCAAGCTTCGGCCGGATAAGCTTCTGCAATATAACCGAGAGAAGCATAATAAGCATGGCAAATATGTCATTAAAGAAAACCACAGGCAGCCACAGGTACCAGAGCCTTGGCATCCAGGCAAGATTAAGCAGGACAAACAAGGTCTTGGCAAGCGGAACAAGGCTCCTCCTCATGTTGTCGATGACCTTCCATTTTGAAAGGCCGCAAAGGCTGTGGCCTGAGGCCTTCCTGATAAACAGCCAGGGCAGAAGCTGCCAGTCCCCCCTAAGCCAGCGATGCTCTCTTTTGGTAAAGGATAATACGCTTCTTGGGAAGCTGTCCATGATTTTGGCCGTACTTGAAAAAGCGGTTCTTGCATAACAGCTCTCAAAAAGATCATGACTGAGTATTGAGTTCTCAGGCACCTTATTGTGAAGGAGCTTTAGAAAAGCCCTGATATCATAGATGCCCTTCCCGATGAATATGCCCTTGTTGAATATATCCTGGTATATATCAGATATCAAGGTACCATAATGGGCAAGGCCTGATTCACCCCCGAAGATCTTGGCAAATGCGCTCCCGTTCTTTTCAACAATGTGGTTTCTTACCGAGGGTTGAATTATAACATAGCCCTCCTTCACCTTGCTGCCGTTATCGTCCAGAACAGGCTTGTTTAAGGGATGGTCGATCAGTCCTGCAAGCTTGGCGGCATTGCCGTAAATCAGGTTTGTATCCGCATCCAGGGTTATTACATATCGAAAGGTAGGAATAAGCTCCTGGTCGCAATAAATTGATGAAAAGGTGGTCTCATCCCTGGAAATTCCGCTTAAAAGCTTGTTAAATTCCTCCAGCTTGCCCCTCTTACGTTCCCATCCCATATAACAATTCTCCGACTTGTTCCATACACGGCGGCGGAAGAACAGGGAGAAGCGCCGGAATTGTGAAGGATAAAGCTCATTCAGCATGGTCATGCGGGAAACAAGAGCGCTTTCAATCTCCTTATCCTTGGGCTGGACTGAGGCTGCCGAATCCTCAAAGTCTACCAGAAGGGCAAAATACAGGTTTGGCTGCCTGTTTGCCAGATAATGCTTTTGAAGACGCTCCATATATTCCAGGCTCTGCTCCTTCGAGGAGACTATAACAGGCATGACCACAAAGGTTCTTGCTTCCTCAGGGATTTCCTTCAGGTAATCCATGCTTGGAAGCTTCTTGACCTTGATTCTGCTGGTAAATATGAAATTGATAACCTCCAGGCTAATACCGATTAACAGGGGTATTGCAGCAAGCATGGTAATTATTTGCCTTGCAATGTCCTTCATTCCTCCGTATGTCCTGAATATATAGAGCATTCCGGTGCTTAAGGCTGCTGCGGCAAGGAACAGGGTAAGAAAATATATTATTCCCTTAACATTTTTCTTATCCTTTATTTCCTTGGGGACGGGCTTGCCAAGTACCCTGGCCTTCAGGACCGGATAGCCCTTACCGATAAGATAAGCTCCCACATGATGCGGGCAATGCACTCCCTCCCATCCTTCCTGAGCCAGCATAAGGCATTCCTGTGCTATCCTTTCCTCCTGCAGGCGATGGCGAAATGATAATTTGACTATGACCTCACGGTATATGCCTCTTGCCTCCAGATCCATCTTCGGATAGACACCGTCAGGGTCCTTTGACAATATCTGCTCCAGATATGAATTATTCTCAAAGAATTTTTCCCCGTCCAGTTCATTGATATCCCTCAGGCTGATAATAAGGGTACGGATATTGGACTCAAGAAATGATTCAATCTTGCCTTCCTCAAGGAATATGTCGGAGCTGCTGATCTGCCGCCCTGCAGGCACTGAACGCATCATGACCTTATTATGCCCAGCTGATACGGCATGCTTTGCAGCCTTATTATGCCC
>DCTS01000006.1:45141-53581 GCA_002329645.1 Lachnoclostridium sp. UBA1434
CCGCTGATGCGGAATGCTTTGCGTGTGCAGTATACCTCTCTGTTTCGGAATGCTCCGCAGATACAAAATGATATTCCAGGTATTGGCGTATTGAGGCTTCATCATATGACATATTCTTAAGCAGGTATATGACATGGGCATGGAACGAATAATCCGACCTGAGGCTGTCGTCAATATTGCATAAAAGTCCGGATATATCTTCAGGCCGCCTGTTTTTGCCAAGCTTTCTGCGGACAAACTGTTCTGCCTTAAACTTAACTTCAATTACATGCAGAATCTCATCCACAATATTAATGATCTCCTCCAGAAGGCAAAAGCCAAGCATCTCCGGCAGGACCCAGATTTCCTTATCGGTAAGGGGTATCCTCTGCTGGTAAGCCTTCAGCATAGTACTGATGTTTTCTTCACTCAGATGTCCGCCGGAAAGTGCAACAATCTTTTTTGCCACTACATAAACTCGAGGGAAATTGCGGTATTCCTTAACCTTAAGAATCGGAAGCACGGAATAGCTTGTTCCTGATGTACGCACCTTCTTGATTTCCCGGTACATTATCTGGAAATTGTCAAAGAGCCATCGTGCCGCAGGAATCAGAGAGATGATGTCCGTTGAGTATGCGGATATGCTGTCCCTGATTTTGTTCAGCTTTTTATATGCGGCCTGGTTAAAATCATTAAGGACAAAATTATATCCAATCAGCCTTACCTTACTGTGGCTTTCAGCCAGTTCGAGCATCTGCCTTTCCCATTCGTCAGGGTCTCGCATGCTTTTTCCATCCCTGGCAAAGACTTTAAAATGTACTTTTCTTCCGACATGACTGAAACGGTAATAAAGCATCAGCATGGTAAGGCAAAGCATTGCAACCAGTATCAATAAAACAGCCATCAAAAAGGTTGAGTTTATATAAAAGCCAATTCCTTCGGTTAAAATCAGCAAGTGAAGCTCCTCCTTATTGTATATACTTCCGGGTAATTGTAAAACATAAACAGAAGTTAAAGATGGGAATTGTTCAATTATATTGTGCCGATATTTATAATTTTTATTAGTAAACAGCAAAACGTCTAAAGCAATTAAATTAACAGCGCTGATATAATTCACGCTTGGGAGGGCTTTTATTACATAAAAAGGACGTATCACACCCAACCGAATAACAGAATAGTTGGTTTGCAATACGTCCATGAGCAAATGTTTATTTAAACTTATAATGTTATACCTGCATATAGATATCTATAATTTAAAACCTATGACTTGATACCTATAGCTTGATACCTATAATTTGATGCCTCTAATTTAAACCGTACTTATAATTTAATGCCTATAATTTGTTACCTATATTAGGGCATATAACTTGCGCTTACATATAGGTCTTCAGGATCTCGGCAAAATCTTTACTGACCTTGTACCTTGATATAAATCCGATATTGGGATAATAAATAGTCTCATAATACACGCCCTGCTTATTGTATATACGAATGAACACAGAATTATCCAGTGCATTCCCTGCTCTTCCCTGACTGCCTTCTATACTTGAGGGCATGCTGCCTCCGCCTGCGTCCGCCTTGGTCGGTACATCGGTTACAATCTTATCCCTGTCAGGGTCTCTTCCTTCATAACCGGTATCAGAAGCGTCCGGCGCAACGCCGGAAGTATTCGAAACAGGAGCATCGGGATCTTGTACAAGCGGCATATCCTCTGCATAATCAATAAGAGGCGGATTAGTTTCAGCAGGCATGGTGCCTGCCCGGGCATCATCACCTGTGTCAATGACTGAATAATTAAAGAGACGGTCAAAATATTCCTTGTTTGAATTCTTCAGTACCGAGAAATAACCGTAGAATTTCTCCACCCCTTCGGCATCCTTTATTATACCGGCTGCATTATTATAACCCTCCTGCTTTCCTTCTTCGCTAATTCTTATGAACTCGATCCTGTCGATATCGGAAGGGCTGTTAATACCGTACAATTTAAGATATTCGGCTGCGTCCTCGTCCTCATTCTGCAGATAGCTTTCAAAGGAAAAGAACCTGAACAGCCTGTATCCGTCATCCGTGCCGACAGCCACCACAGCCCTGCCTCCGGCAGGCAGGTACTCATATACGCTCTTTCCCGTCAGCCTTTCGTCAACGCTCTTTGTTATTGCTATAATTAATTCACCTATATCCTCTTCCCTTATATCAGCCGGCAATCCAAAATCAATTCTTTGTTCATCTGTAAGCAGTATATAGTGCTTATTATCAATCTGAAACTGGTTTTCCACTTTGGCAACATAGTCTTCTCTTATAGCATCCATATCCTGCGCGGTATTATTGCCGGAATTATCGTCGGCTCTGTTCACATTATCCATTAAGTGATATGTCAGTGAACCCCCTGCCAATAACAGAACCAAAGCCGCAGCAGGTATTATACTCTTAAGGTATCTTCCTCTCTTATGCCGGCTTTTTTCTATATTATCAGCCTTATCATCAGTATGAAGTATATACTGCAGCATACGCCTTGTTGCAGCCTCGCCGGGCTCAATCCGGTCGATGCTTTTCTTAATGTCCTCTTTGTTCATATCTCTTCACCACCTATTTCCATTTTAAGCTGATGCCTCCCCCGGCGCAGATTCCCCCTGACGGTGGATTCCTTCATACCCAGTATTCCGGCTATCTCCGCGGTAGAATAGCCTTCATAATAATACATATAAATCACCGTTTTATACTTGGGTGGAAGGCTCATAACCTTTTCCAGCGTTTCATCCGTCCTCATCGAATCTACTGCAGCCACATCGGAGGCTTCCTCCAAACCGACCGTCGTTCTTGACCACCAGCTTTTGAAATGGTCCTTGCATAAATTAACTGCTGTCCGTATCAGCCATGCCTTTTCATGCTCTGCATTTTGAAATACCGTTCTGTCCTTCATAAGTCTTATGAAGGTTTGCTGCACCATATCCTCGGCATCATAACTGTTTTTCATGTAAAGAAAGCATACCTTATATACCGTATTAACATGGCGATTATAGATCTGTAACAGTTCTTCACCCGTACGCAATAAAGAACCAACCATGGTGCATCAACTCCTCCTTTCACAAGTAATACGATTGAAACGGCAAAAATGTTGCATCAGTGAAGCTAACATGATATCCGCAGGGATATATCCGAAGCCGAAATTGGCATGGTTGGGTACAATATCATCCTCGCCGGGCGCATATACATATTCAGGGTTCATGACCAGCCCCAGGATTGTTATCTCCTGCTTATATCCAAATGCTTCTATTGTTATATTGTCCCCCGGCTTCAGTCCCCTGGCTTCGGCAAAGAGATGATCCAGCCATATTCCTTCCTTCATAAGCGAGAACTTTATGTTAGTCGTTGTCCTTACTATTTACATTATGCATCCCTCAACCCCGACCCTGATTACGATTGTGATACCTGTGCAAATCTTCGGAGGAGAATGTACAGATAACCCTGAACCTAAGCAGGCAGACGCCGGATAAAGGAACGCAAATATATTATACATGACCGCATATTACGGTTTTGTTTATAAAGTCCGCATAAAGATTTAGCGGTTCATCGGCGCCAATTTCATATAACCGTATAATATCAAATATCCCTGCCCCTGTCGGCGGGGTTTCTTTTTCTCCGGCCTCAGCCTGCATGGACTGGGCTTCCTTATCTGTGAAGCTTCCTTTACCCGGTATAATATTAACGGCAGCCGTATCCTTCAGTATACGGTTAAGGACGGATTCCTTCCCTGCCAGATAACCCTTGCTGAATATATTATCCTGCCTGCTCATAATTGCGACATAGAACATCTCAGCCTCCACAATATCCTGGAACATATGGCTTCCGAAGGACAATTCGGGCATAAATCCAATCGCTGCATCCTCATATTCGCATATCACGGTAAAATTCGATATGTCCGAGAAGCTTACCGCCACCCCTAATTCAGGAGAGGAAGTGCCAATCCTTCCCGGGCTGATAAGCATAAGGCATTTGCCGCTGTTATTATAAAATTGGTTTATCCTTCTGATTGTACCTACAATTATGCTTTTCTGATTATAGGGCATTTCATGATAACCCCTGGCATCGATATATACAACCGCATCAATTCCGATCTTCGCCTTGTTGCCCATAAATGTCCTGTTTATGCGGAACAATATCCTGTCCTTATCCATATCAGGTATGCTCATACCGGCAGATGCCTGCCATACCGATAAGGGCCTGCATTGAACCAGATTCAGCGTAAAGGCACCCTCCCGGTTAAAATTAATGGTGTATTCAATATCTACAGGCATACCGTAATGCTCCTGAAGGGTGGACAACATATCCTTCAACACCATCATGATTTCCTTGTTCCTTACCAGACCCCTGCAGGATATGAACCTGATTGTTCGGGACTCTCCCCTCTCTCTCAGCATGCTTTCGGCAGTGAAGTCACGCTCGCATATAATGTTGGTATACCATGAGGGAAGCGCCGGTATGATGTCATATGCCCTGACCTCTTCAAGCTTGTTGGCTGCTGTATTGATTACATCCAGATAACGCTGGGAGAAGCGGTGCCTCTCCTCTTCGTTTACCAATACAGAGCTTTCAGGCTTGTCAAGATTAACAAGCCGGGGGTAATCATCATTGGTTCTGTTGACAGCTCTTGTCCCAAGCCCGGCAACGAGCCGCAGAAAACCGGCATCCTCCCCAAGCTCGCTGCTCCAGCGGTAAACGCTGTGTGAAAAGCCCACGCCGGCCGCACATGGCATATAATAATCGCCGAATTTAGTTGCGCTTACCCGCTGCACCAGGATTGCCATCTGCTCAATTGCCCTATCGACCCCTCTTTTTCTTCTGTATTCCAGTGCGGAGCTGTCCATGGTGCTGGAATATACACGGCGTACAGCATCTTCAAATGCTGCAAGCCTTTCCTCCGGACTGCCCCCGTTTGGGCAAAATACGGATTCATATTTTCCTGCAAAGGCATTGCCAAAGCCATCCTCAAGAAAACTGCTTGAACGTACAATAATGGGGATTTGCCCGAAGTATTCGAGCATCCTTCTGAACTGCTCCCGAATATATTGAGGGAATTTACCCTCCGACAAAGCCTTTGAAAGCTTTTCACCATACTCGAAAAAGTTCTCCGGCCTGCGCTGGCGTATAAATAAATTCCACAGCTTATTTTCAACAATATACGAATAGAATACGTCCGTTCCTATATAAAAGGAATCATGAGGCTCTATATGCCTGGCACATTCCGGCAGGTACTTTTCAATAAGCTTTCTTGCAAGCAGCATTCCGCATGCCTTGCCGCCTATGATTCCTGTTCCTATCATCCTTGTCTTAATGAAGAAATAATCCTCAGGAGTAAATTCCTTTCTTATCATGGCGGCTATCTTCTGGTCATGGGTCATCATGCTCCGTATTATTTTACTGGTCATCCAACTGCTGATACTGCCGCTGCTGTAATAGGCTTCCCTTACTCTTTTAAAAAACAGCTCATAACTGTCAAGATGCTGCTCCGAATATGCAGACTGCTCCCGGTGTATTGCCGTGTAATAACCCGCCAGATCAACGCTGTCGGTCAAAACCTCGAATTCACCGCTGCCGTTAAGCTTATAGGGAAGATACATCTGTGTGGAATATCTGTTCCAGACCTTAACGGGATGGAGATATACCTCCTTGTCGTTTGAATATATGTCAATCAGAATCTGAGTAGTCTCCTGAATTCTTGCTATTGTGGCATAATCATGATAACCCCGCAGGACAGGAAAATACGCAACAGTATCAAGTTCATACAGGTAAGGGCAGGTTACGCAGAAAAAGTTTCCCATCATCAGATCGGTGGACCAGGATTCCTGCAAATCGGAAAGGCTGTCAAACACATAGAAGGCTCCGACGCCCTCCTTCTCAATAATCTCATGCAAACGAACCGTAAAAAGTTCAAATCCTGCGCCTGGATTAAGCGTATGAATCTTTAATCCGTCCTGGGGCATTAGGATGGGCTCATGCTCTGCAAAGCGGATATAATTGACCTGCCTTTTGTCAAGAACAGCCTGTTTAACCAGGGCTCTCGACAATATTACAAACTCCTCAAGGCGTGTTACCTGAATTACTACATTATCACCGAGCCTTATATTATCCAGCAGTGTATCCAGGCTTGGTATGCCGGATTTAATTCTTTCAAAGCTCATATAATCCCTCCTGCGTAATTAGGGGTTTAAAAACCAATTGATATCCATCATCCTTGCTATAATGGCACAGCCATCATAATGCTAATAAAAACAGTATATATAGTAATGCAAAAAACAGCAATATTAATATTTTATGTTAGCTGTTTTGAACTGATCCCCTTCAAGTATGCAGACGCCGGATCTGTGTTGTTGTTGCTTATAGATTAAGGAGGAGGTAATTATGTCAGAGGAAAATATCAGGAAAGAACATAAGATATCAGACTCAACACCGGAATCTGTAGAGCTTTCCATTGATGCTATGGATAAGGTTGCCGGGGGAATAACAGACAGCGCCTTCTGTTTGCTAAGCTTAAAATTAATATTCCCGGCAATTGCAGCCAATTCTTCCGCATCCTGCCGAACAACCAATGTAAGGCAGATTAAATCAAAAATTTTAAAAGGTTCCTTGAATACTGTAAAATGTTGTGATACAATATACTTGGTATTACATAATATATTGTTATAAAGGGGTGATAGCTTGAATGACAACATCATGAAGCAATTCAAAAAGGGCATACTTGAAATTGTCATCCTGAAACTGCTGTCAAATAATGAGATGTACGGCTATGAGCTTGTTTCGGAGCTTAATCGTCAGGGCAAGTCCTTTAATATAAAGGAAGGCACGCTATATCCCATACTTTACAGGCTGGAGGATGAAGGCCTGATGAAGACCCGCTGGGAGCAATCAACCTCCAGAGGACAGCCGAAAAAATACTACTGCGTAACCGAAAAGGGTTTACAGGCCATGGCGGAAGCATATTCCCAATGGAAAGAAATAGCAGCGGATATAAAAAGAATTATGGAGGGTTAATTATGAATGCCAAACAGTATATCAGGGAAATAATCCAACGCTCCTGCCTTCCTGCAGGAGACCGCAAAAGATTAAAGTCCGATCTGGAGAATGAAATAAACACTGCGCTTGAGAGAGGAGAAACAATCGAGCAAATCATGGACCGAATGGGAGACCCGGATAAAATAGCGGCGGAGATTTATGAAAACTACGCAGATTATCCTGAAAGGCCGTTCCGTGAATATAAATCCAAAAGAACACTTTTCGGGCTTCCTCTGGTTCATATAATCCGCTTAAACTATGGGGTTCCGGTACCCCATGCCAGAGTAAGCGGCATAAGGTTTGTAAATGTCGGCGGCAGATGCGGCTATCTGGGCATCAGAGGCATTCCGACAGCCCGTGGAGTATTTGCTTACGGTCCGAAGGCAAAAGGCATAGTTGCAGTCGGCAATATATCCTCCGGATTTATATCATTAGGCAATATATCAGCAGGCATGATCTCAATAGGGAATATATCTGCCGGGATATTGACATTAGGCAATATTGCCCTTGCATTACTGGTTGCCCTCGGCAATTTCGCAGCCGGCATGTTGTCGGCCGGCAATGCGGTATTCGGATATGGAACCGCCGGCAATATGGCTATAGGCAAATATGCTATCGGAAATTATGTCAGGGGTACAGATACCTTTAAAATCACCAACCTTTATAACCAGATGGATGTAATCAGGCAGTTTTTCACGGAATTAAAAGCTCCCGCTCCTGTAAAGGCATTTTTCGGCCTTATTGAGAAGATATTTGCAGCGATCATAGAGCCAATGTCGGTATTGCCGTATTATATTATTGTAATTATTATACTGGCAGCCATATTTGCAGCATTGACTATAGTCCCAAGACGGCTGGTTATGCGCAGCCGGGAACAGTAAGCTGAGGTAATATGAAAATATACAAAAGGGTTGCTTCAAAGCATTGATATGCTTTGAAACAACCCTATATTATGTTGTCCTATAGCCTCAAGTCTGCCGGGTTGAGCCGGTTTCTTATCTTCAGTGCCTGATCATTTACATATCTGCCGGACAGGACGAGCCTCAATGTATCCGCGGTATCCCCTGGGCTCCATCTGGAACCTTGGAGCATCCTCGTCGGCCCACTCAAAGCCGTACAGCTCCGGGTTAAATGTTTTCATGGCTTCCCAAAGCTCTGAGATCGCTTCACCAAAATTCTCGTCCTCATAGGGCTGACCCTGGAAAACCATCAGCTTGCACGGTGGAAGGTTTATTATCTCCAACCCCTCGGGCAATTCGCCGTTATAATCCGCAGGAACCTCAACGCCCTGGCAATATCGTGATGTACCCGGAGTCCGCAGATTCTCGGGAAGCCACATACCGATAGGCTCATATAACGCTTCCTTTATGCTGCATAATAATCCCCATATGTCACAGCCGACTTCCTCACA
>DCTS01000006.1:53638-58320 GCA_002329645.1 Lachnoclostridium sp. UBA1434
CCACGTATGGAACATGGCATAAACAAATAAATCGGCGGAGAGTTTTTTCGATATTTGTTGGGAGATATTCCGGATTTCTTTGAAAATGCCCTTGTAAATCCTGTCCCAACTCTCCATTTGCTCATCTCCCGCTAATAACTATATCAAAGAGAACAAAAAAATTCTTGACGTGGATTGCTAAGTATAAAATAATAGTAATTCATCTACAGATATATTTTCCTGAGGAGCTGAAGCTTTAACAAAAATGCTTAAAATTATGCCGATTAATGCAGATAAGATGCATTCAGTCCAAAACAGCTTGCTCTTGAAAAGTCTTGAAAAATTATCAGATAACAGATTACACATGTGTTCATCCCCCGCCGCCTTACTTCCATGATTACCCATATTATATAATAACAATTTGCCATATGCAATAAAAAGGGCTGTTGTATAATAACAGATACTATATTAAGAAAGGGCAACCACTCCCCTCACACACAGATTGACAGACATCTTACCGGCTTTGTATGCCTTTATCGAACAATGATGTTCGCTATAATCATACAAAGCCTTAACAAGCCTGCAGCCGGCTCAGGGATATCCTACGGTTTATCAGGAAATATCAATGTCAGATATAGCTTCCCGCCGGCATATTCTGCCTCAATTGTACCCTTCATGCGTTCCATCAGCAGCTTTGCTATGGAAAGCCCGAGCCCGGTGGACTTCTTCCCTGTCTCCAGTGTAAAGAAGCGGTCAAATAAGCGGCCGACCATTACGGAATTTAATTTGCCTGAGGAATTTACGAAAGTAATTGTCCCGTCCTCAAGCATTTCTACCTGCAGGTCTCCATCACTGTACTTAATTATGTTGGATAACACGTTATCAAATATACGCCTTAAGGAAATCGGATCCAGCATACGTGTAATTTTGTATTCGGGTATTGAGATATCCGGCTTAATATTCCTCTCGCTTAAGGCTCCATAAAAGGAAAGTATGCTTTCCTCCAAAACCCTGTTAATAATTACGGCTTCCTTCGGATGCTCATTTTCGGAGACAATTATGGAATAGCGGAATAACTCCTCGGTCATCCGCATCATACCTTCCGCACGGTTTCTGACCATGCCAAGATAACGGCTAACCGCCTCCGGCTGCTCCTCCCTCTCAAGCAGATCCAGATATCCGCTGATTGCTGTAAGAGGCGTACGTAAATCATGTGATATGTTTGTGATTGCCTCCTTCAGCTCCCTGTCCCCGTTCTGGTATTTAAGCCGTTCCTTCCGAAGAATGCGCAGCTGCTGGTTAATGTCCGAAGCAAGCCGTCTTACATACCTGTCATTGGAGGATATTGTAACCGGGGTATTGGTATCCTGCCCAATTCGCTCGGCCAGCTCCGTGCGGATTTCGTCCATGCTTTTTCGAATAAGGTACAGCTTTATCCCTAAGGCAATGACAATAAGCAATAAGATTCCGCACAGAAACCAGGCTATGGGCATAACTTCACCTCCGCTACTTTAGATTCTTTCTCCTGAATATAAGCATCCCGCTTAATGTAGTTGCAAGTGTAATAAATAAGGATAACAACGGCAACCGCCATATATGTGCTATGGGTCCGTCAACAAGCGATGAAAGCTGATATCCCTGCCCCGGAGGAAGCAAATCAAATATAAATTCGTAAACTGCTCCATCGGTGTTATTATGGTTGTCCGGATTTTCTATTTGCTTCCCGCCGGATTGAACTTCATCATCTGCTTCAGATGTAAAATTATCATAATATTCAGGTACATTTAATTTTTCATATACAAGCATTGCATAAAAGAGCAGCACTATAAATAATATTATGCAAACTACGGAACCGGTGGCCTTACTGGTTATCAGCATGGATATAATGGTATATATCGAGACATATGCCAATACCAGGAGAATGCTGGTACCCAGGTAACCAAGAAACAGGCCTGTATCAATTACTAAACCTCCGACCAAAAGCGATCCCAAAATAAAATAAACTATAAAATACGCCAAGCACATCATTAAGCAGGCTGCCAGACATACTATGAGGTTTGCAAGATATACGGCATATCTTGAATGCCCGATAATCAGCTTATTCCGAATCGCACCGTTACTGTATTCGCTTCCGAGAAACATACCGCAAAAAACCGCTGCAAACAAACCGATAAAGAAAGCATAATAAAATATAAAATGTTCTATAACTGCATTATAATATATATCTAAGGTATTTAGATAAAGGCCTAGTAATAAGCCAATCAGAGCCGACAGAGCAGTCAGGGCCCAAAACAGCTTGTTCTTAAATAGCCTTGAAAAATTAGCAGCAAGGAGTTTATTCATTCGCGCCACCTCCCACCAGGTTAATATAGTAGTTCTCAAGGTCTTCATCCTTTTCATGAATTGATTTGACCTCGCAATTTTCCTTGGCAAGCGCCATGACCAGCTCGGTAACGCTGACATATCCGTATACATCCGCTTCACAGCCGGATATGATGCTGTATTCCAAATTTAAATTATCAAGTACCCGGCTGAGAGCATTAACATCAGTAACGTTTAGCCTTACGCATTTGCGGCAGGCAGCCTCAAGCTCACTTGCGCTGATCTCCTTCACCATATAGCCTTTATCAATAAAACCAAAATGGGTGGCAAGCCTGGAAAGCTCGCTCAGGATGTGGCTGGATATAAGAAAGGTTATTTGATATTCCCTGTTCAGCTTTATAATCAGCTCCCGTATATCCACGATTCCCTGGGGGTCAAGGCCGTTAACCGGTTCATCCAGGGCAAGAAAATCAGGGCGTCCGCACAAGGCAATTGCAATTCCCAGCCTTTGCTTCATACCAAGTGAGAAGTTTCTTGCCTTCTTTTTCCCCGTATCGCTAAGCCCGACCAAACCCAGAAGCTCATCAATTCCTTCATAGGATGGCAGGCCTAAAACCCGGTATTGCTCTTTCAGATTATCCTCTGCTGTCATATCCAGATAAATAGACGGTGTTTCCACTACGGCTCCCATCCTGCGCCTGACCTTGTTGATTGCCTTTGCTTTGTAGTATACGCCGAATAATGTGTATCCTCCATAGGTGGGCTCCTGCAGGCCGCATATAACCCGCATCAAAGTGGTCTTGCCGGAACCGTTCTTTCCTACCAGGCCGTAGATTGAGCCCCTGGGAATACTCATAGACAGGTTGTTGATTGCATAAAAATGCCTGTATTGCTTCTTAAGGGCATTGGCTGTTAAAACATATTCCATAAATACATGCCTCCTATTTATATTACGCAGTAAGCCTTATATTCGGAAAATATAAACCATTCAGGGCATATAGTTCTGAAGGGATTTATCTCCTGTATAAACCTGCGCATATATAAGACTAGCGCATATATGTTAAGAAGACGGTAAAGAAAAAGGTAAAGAAATGGTTAAGATTTCATACTTCATTCAGCTTATATCCAATACCCCAGATGACCTCAATATATTCCTTATCGCTTACGCTCCTTAATTTCTTTCGAAGATTGCTCATATGTACCTTAAGGGAGCTTTCCATACAGTCCGGTGTATCAAGGCTTATCCGGTCCAATATAGCCGATTTTGATATAACCTGGGACGGGTTCATAATAAGCAGCTTAATTATAGCGTACTCTGTCTTGGTTAAGTGCACGGGAACACCCTCTACACTCAACTGTTGTGAAAGAGTATCTATCTCCAGGTCTCCTGCCGTAATTATCCTTCTGTCATTTGCTTTATAATTTCTGAGCTGTACGATGATACGGGCAAGCAGCTCCTTGGTATCAAAGGGCTTAGTCAGATAATCAGCAGCGCCGCCAAGAAGAAGCTTAACCTTATCTTCCACATCCGGCTTGGCGCTGATTACTATAACCGGGATATCCTTTATCTTAGTCAGGACCTCCTCACCGGACAGTCCCGGAAGCATCAGGTCCAGCAAGACAAGATCGGGCCTGTGCTGTGACAATAACAGCAGCGCCTCCGTACCGGAATAAGCCCGTAAAACCTCATAATTCTCCTTACGAAGAAGCTCCTCAAGCATATCTCCTATATATTCGTCATCATCTATTATTGCAATTGTCTTCATAAGCTGCATCATCTCCCGGGCTTATTGCATATTCATAAGCATAAGCTCTTGTTTCCATGATTAACCATAAATGAATTATATAATATAAGGTCGGAGTATGCAATAAAAAGACTGTTAATGCAGAATACGAAAATATTACAAGTAATATTTTCATAATTTTCATAAGCATCTGCATCATTCTATTCTAAATTAGATTATAAAAATAAGCTTATCACCATTCTCGATGATAAGCTCTCTTTTTATCTATATCTCAAGTTTAAAATTCTGACCAGGGCCTTTGATATCCATTATACTTGTTTGAGGGAAATTATCCGCCCTTTCCCGTTTATATTTCTGAATAATATACGGCTGGTCCCAGAAATGCATCGGGAATACATGCCGTACCCTGGCCGTACCCAAAAGCTCGTCAAGCCCCATGTGATACCACTCCTCCTGTCGGGGATCCAGGGGAGCGAATGCAATATCTATGGTTTTATCCTTAAGGACAGCCATCTCCCTGCGAAAGCTTGCAGTCATATTATTGTTGTATTGCTTGCTTTCTTCCTTCCACACCCAGAGATTAAGATCACCCGCATGATATATGGTCTTTCCCATATACTCAAGCAAGAAGCCCAC
>DCTS01000006.1:58344-75644 GCA_002329645.1 Lachnoclostridium sp. UBA1434
GGTTACCAACGGATGCTTTGAAAATAAGCTGAATATATCAGGATTATAATGATCCCCGTGACGATGGCTCACAAATACAATCAGCGCTTTCCCTGGATCCAGTTCAGGGATATCCCCTCTGTAATAATCAAACAACCAATAACATGCATCCCATTCAATCAAAAATCCGCTGTGACCGATATAAGTAACATCTATCTTCAAAGCTATCCTCCTTTCAAAGCAATCTTACAAACTAACCTTCTGTACCTGTCAGAATAATCCGCTGTACCCGCCAGATTAATCTGCTGTACTTATAAACATATTAATACTATGCACATGCTTATTATTTGAACAACTGCGCCGTCTTTTTCATCCTGTCTATTATTTCAACTCCGAAGGGGCATCGTTTCTCACAGGAACCGCATTCAATGCAATCTGATGCATTTGCCGAAAGCTCGAAATAATGGGCTTTAATGGTAGCAGGAACGGTCTCCTGCATTGTTGCCAGATCATACAGCTTATTAACCAGCGCTATATCTATATGTGATGGACATGGTGCGCAGTGCCCGCAATATGTACATTGCCCGTAATAGGCGTGATAAGGTGCATTTGCCAGCACCGTTGCATAATCCTTTTCCTCCTCCGTGGCTTTTTCATATTCTACGGCAGCGTCAACCTCCTCCGGTGTGGCGCAGCCTGTCATAACAGAGGCAACTGCCGGACGGGTAAGGGCATAATGCAGGCACTGTACTGGTGTCAACGCAACACCAAAGGGGGAGCTTTCTGCCTTTAACAACCTCCCTCCGGCATATCCCTTCATGACGGTTATTCCGACGCCTTCACGCTCGCAAATCCTGTAAAGCTCTTCCCTTTCAGGCGCTATACCCTTAAGCTCCTCATTATAATGATCTTGGAACAGATCATCTATGTTCTCGCTTGCAGGGAGCATATCAAATGCAGGATTAAGGCTGAACAGAATCATCTCAATTTCACCGCTTAAGGCTGACATTTTTGCCACGTTCGGATTGTGAGTGCTTAAGCCTATATGGCGGATTGTGCCGTTATTCTTCAGCTCCCTGACATATTCGACAAACTCTCCGTTTATAATTCTGTTAAACTCAGCTTCTTCATCTACGAAGTGTATCATGCCAAGGTCAATATAATCCGTACCAAGTCTGTCAAGCAAATCCTTAAATGCTTCTTTTACCTTGCCCAGTTCACGGGTACGTACATACTGGCCGTTCTGCCATGTGGAGCCGATATGTCCCTGAATAATCCACTTATCACGATGTCCTGCTATTGCAGCCCCGATATTGGACCGCACGTTAGGCTCGGACATCCAGCAATCCAGAATATTGATGCCATATTCCTCGCAGCGTTCAATTACAGCCTTAACTTCTTCCGCGCTGCGCTTTTCCATCCATTCGCCTCCAAAACCTATTTCACTTACATGCAACCCGGTTTTCCCAATCTGCCTGTACTTCATGATACATCTCCTTTTCTTATAAGATTTATATCGATACTGCTTCGTTCCGATACTATTCTAAAGGACATTTCTATTGATCCGCTCCTGATGCTGCAGATACTAATATTCTATATCCTTCCATGATAAATTACAACACAATTATCTCCATAAAAAGTGCCAGGCAATATATATCGTGCCCGGCATTTAGGTTTAACCTGTCGGTATAATACTAGATTACAAACTGCTCCATATAACGTTTGCTGAGCTTCAGAGAGTTAAGCACAGCTTCTTCGGAGCCTTCAAAGGCCCTGTCCTCAATCTCTATGCAGCAATATCCGTTGTAGCTTATATCTGTTAATGCAGAGACAAATTTACCCCAGTCCACATCTCCCAGACCCGGAATCTTTGGTGACATGAAATCCAGCGGATATGCCATAATTCCGCATTCATTCAGCTTATCCGGATACATCTTGATATCCTTAAAATGCACATGAAAAATCTTATTCTTAAAGGTATAAAGCGGCTTTATATAATCAATCATTTGCCATATAAAGTGCGAAGGATCATAGTTTATTCCCAGATTATCGCTGGGCAATATCTCAAATACAGCCTTCCAGAGCCTTGGTGTTGTCATTAGATTTTGTCCGCCCGGCCATTGGTCCGGTCCGAATAACATAGGACAGTTTTCAATACCTATTTTTACATTATTTTCTTCTGCCAGTTTTATTATCGGCAGCCATATCTCCTTTAACATCTCCAGATTATCTTCCACTGTTTTTGTCTGATCCCGGCCAATGAAAGTAGTTACCATTCCGACTCCAAGCCTTGCACTTGCCTTAATTACTTTGTTTAAGTGTTCCACATTGGCGGCTCTTTTTACCGGATCTTCATCCATAGGATTCGGATAGTAAGCCAGAGAGGAAATCTCAACCTTTTTCCCTGCGCAGTAATCCTGAATGTAACGAACTTTCTCATCATCCATGTCGTCAACATCAATATGGCTAACACCTGCATAACGACGCTCCGCTTTACCACCGGGCCAACATGCAACCTCCACACATTCGTAGCCCAGCTCCGAGGCTGTGTCAATCATCTGTTCAAAGCTGTAATCTCCCAGTATAGCAGATACGAATCCTAACTTCATACAATCTTCGTTCCCTTCTTCTTAGTCATCCTGTTCAGTCATCCTGTTCAGTCATCATGCTCAGTCATTCTGTTCAGTCATTCTGTATAGTCATCCTATCATGTCATTTAATTTTATTATCTTTCGTTTCATTTTCATGTCATCATTCATATTATCTACTCAAGTGTAAAGGAGGCAAGGCTTGCTCCGCCCTGGCCGGTATAGGTAAAGTATAATGCCTGTATTCCGTCGGGAATCTTAACATCAGCTTCGTATTCAATCCATATATTTGNNGAAAAGTCAACAGGTATCCTGCACAGCGCCGGGCCGTTCCAGGAAGTCTTAACCTCAAATGCGCCCCGACAGTACCCCCTGACCTTTATCTTAACCCTGCTTATTCCGCGACAGTCAAAATACTTAAAGCCTGCTGTAGCGCCATCCCTCATATTAGCTATATATCCGGGTTCCTCGTCACCATCCCTGCCGTCTTGGGTTATCTTAGGGAACCGGCAGTCCATCCACTCGCCCGGGCCTCCGGTATACAAGGCTTCATCCCTGCAAAACAGGTTGCAGGCAAGATACGCCGGATACTCTCCATAACCGGTTAATGGTCCGTTGTTCGGGCAGCAGGATGTCATCTCAACCTGGGGAATGCTCCCGTCTTCCAATACTTCAATCTGCTCGATGCAGCCCTGGCGGCTGAAATTGGTTCCGTTGGTATGCCTGTGGTAGAATATATACCATTTACCGTCTATCTCAACTATGCTGCCATGGTTGTTGCCGCCATAGTACATGGGTTTTTCGGCAGGCTTATATGAAGAAATATGAAGATCGTTATTGCTTACAATCACTCCGCCATACTTAAAATCCTTTGTCGGATATTTGCTTGTTGCATAGCACAGCTCATAGCATACAATGGAGGAATAGATAAAATAATACGTATCCTTTATTTTGCGTATGGATGCGGCTTCAAAGTACTCATGTCCCTCATAGCCGCTGCCCTCACTGTAAGGCTGGCTTGGAACAATAATCACAGGCTCCTCAATTATCGTCAGCATGTCCCGGTCTAAGACCGTTGCCATTGCTCCGCTTCTTTTCCTGTCACCTATAGGGCAAAAACCGGTATACAGATATGTTTTGTCACCTTCCGTCAGTACTCCCGGATCAAACTGCGGCTGATCGCCATCTCTTTCTCCCAGGAGTGTTCCGTCCGCATAATGTACATATCCGTAGAATTCATATTTCCCTGCAGGCGTATCACAGACGGCTGCCGATACGATACGGGCCTTGTCAAGAACATAGTACAGATAGTATCGTCCGTCAGGACCCCTTGTTACGTCAGGGGCATAGAGACACGCTGCTCCCGATTTATTAAGCGGATCGTCGGTTTTGCGATAAATAACCCCTTCATACCGCCAATCTGCCAGATTATCCGCGGGTGCCGACCAGCAAACATAATCATTCAGGCAATAAGCATGTCCGTTGAAGCGGTCATGGGAGCCGTATACATATACCCTGTCTCCGAATACATAAGGTTCTCCGTCGGGTATATATTCCCATGACGACAGGTATGGATTAAAGCCTTGTTTCCTAATATCTTTGCCCATTGACTCCTCCTCATATGCTATTTCTTAATTAAATCAACTATTTACACACAGTTATGCTTCCTGCATGGATAGCATTCACAGTCCTAAAACAATATATAGTCTATATATAATCTTATTGCATATATTATCATAATCCATAAGTAATATTAATCAATATAAAAATCAATATTCAACCATATTTAATCTAATCTGCAGCCTTGACTGTACTTTTACTCCTACTAATTACCTTGTTAAGCACCTCTGTCATCATAAGCATGAACAGTGCCAATAACAGCAGATATACGGGATACAGCCCCATATTAATATTATCTGCAATCCATCCGAAAAGCGGCGGCATGAATGTGGAGCCGGTATACGCACTTGCCATCTGTATTCCTATTATGGCCTGAGACTTGTCCTCCCCGAAATTTGACGGCGTTGCATGAATTACCGACGGATATATGGGGGCGCATCCCAGACCGATAATCACAAGTCCGGTCAGAGCTGCGATATTAGTTTTTAATGGAAGCCCCACCAGAATTATCCCGACTAATATAATTGCTATACCATTCCTGATCAGCCGCTTGTCTCCTGCCCTGTCAGCGACAAATCCGCTTATAAAGCGTCCGAAGGTTATACCCAGGAAAAAAAGTGATGCAAAATTAGCGGCTGTTTCAGCATCAACTCCACGAAATTCAACAAGGTAGCTGCTTGCCCACAGACCCGCTGTTCCCTCCAGTGAGCAATAACAGAAAAAAGCAATAAGAACGGCCTTTACTCCCTTTATCTTTAGAGCTTCAGGCAGACTAAGGGCCTTTTCGTGCGCCTCGGAACCGCCATTACCATTATTTCTCTTCTTCCATAGGGGAAGGCTTGCAAACAGCACTGCCGTCAGTATAACCTGTAAAATCGAAACTATACGATAGCCATTGTTCCATCCGTATCCTCCGGTCAGACTATATCCCATGATATACGGGCTTATTGACACGCCAACGCCCCAGAAGCAATGAAGCCAGCTCATATGCCTTGAGGCATAATGCAGCGCGACATAATTATTCAGCGCGGCATCAACCGCTCCTGCCCCAAGTCCGTAAGGAATACCCCATATACAAAGCATGATAAAGGATTTTGAAATTGAGAAACCGAACAAAGCTGCCGCAGTCATCATAACACTTATTGCGGTAACAAGCCCTGCTCCCAGCCTTCTTGTCATTCTGTCGGATAACAGACTTGATATTATGGTACATCCGGCTATAAGCATAGTTAATATTCCGGCATATGACATCGGAACACCAAGCTCACCGTACATAATCGGCCATGCAGATCCCAGTAAGGAATCCGGAAGTCCAAGACTAATAAATGAAATGTATATGATAGCAAGCAATAAGGAATACATGTATAGCCTCCTGATGTTATACAGCAGCATATTTACACTTATATACGGCTTTATATATGCAGAATTCGACGCCTTAAAAAAACACTGACATCAATCTTATCTATTTACAAAATCTATGTTTCTCAACTCTGCGACACCCACTGCCGCACCAATATCATCATAGTATGCAAGGGACAAATAATCATGGTTTTCAAAATACTTATTTTCTGCATCAACAAGCTGAATAAGCCTCGAATAATTTCTGTCCAGACCCTGCTTTATATCTCCGCCGATTATAATATCGCAATCAAGAGCAACCCTGATATTGGTTATCATAATAGCCAGGTCCCTCAAATATTCGTCAAATAGTTGAACGGCTTCCTTATCATTGCTCTTAAGCTTACACCAAAAGGCCTCCAGGCTGTCATTAGTAGTTTCTGAAAGAACCTTAGTTGAACAGTATACCTCGAAGCATCCTTTTCTTCCGCAGATGCAGGGCTTACCGTTTGTATGAATAACAGCATGTCCGAACTCACCCAACCTGCCGTTATTACCATGAGATATGCCCCTGCTCGTTATTATTGCGCCACTGATACCTTCATTAATGGACAAATAAACAACATCATTATATTTGCGCCTTACCCAGGCTTCCGCATATCCTGCCGCATTTGCTTCATTTTCAAAATAAACAGGAAAATCAAAATGCCGTTGAATTTCAGCAAAGGGTGTATAGTTCAAGGCTGGTAATGTCGTTGACATATCCAACCGGTTTTCCGAATGAATTACAACGCATGGCAGGGATATCCCCACTCCGATTATAAGCTCCCTGTCAATCCCGTTAGCCGCTAATATATCACTGATTGAAGCGTTAATCGATTTCCAATACTTACCCGTATGTTTAAATTTCTCATGGTGAATAACAGAATCCTTAATCTCACCCTTTAAATTCAAAAGTACTACTGCCCACTCATGTGATTTCACCATTACCCCAACCGAATAATGGGAGTTATAATTAAACTCAATTAAGCGCGGTCTTCTTCCGCCGCTCGAATCCAATGTACTCTCTTCAACCAGCAAATTCTTCTCTCTTAATTCTTTTATATTTTGAATAACAGTGGGCATACTTATGTTCAGTCTTTTTGCAATCATCTGCTGAGTAACTCCGCTGCTGTTATAAATGAAGTTAATAATACTTATTCTATTGATATTTTGCATATCAATTGAACTTAAACCATGTTCAAAATCTGCCACTATCGTAAAAACCTCCCTCTTTCTGATTTGTTTTATATTATCATATCAAAATGTCAAAGTAAAGTAAGGCTGCTGCATAATGTTATAGTAAGCATCATGCAACAGCCGGTTGTACTTCATGAGACTACTATGAATAATAAAAGGTCAATTCATTATTATTCTTTAATAGGAAGCTTAGCATCATTCTTCAGTAAGAGAGGAATAATATCTATAGGAGCCTCAACCTTAATAGTTTGTCCGCCGTTGAATTTTTCGCCTGTCCAGGCATTGGTCCATTCAGCTCCCTCAGGAAGGTATACACAACGATGATATGCATCCTCTTCTATAACAGGGGCAACCAGGATGTCCGGCCCGAACATATATTGATCATCAACATCCCATACTTTATTATCTTCAGGGAAGTCATAGAATAACGGCCTCATAATCGGTGTTCCCTTCTTATGAGTAAGCTCCATCTGTTCCTTGATGTACGGACGAAGCCTTTCACGAAGGAACAGATATTTCTTCATAATCTCAAAGCATTCTTCTCCATAGCTCCATACTTCATTGTCAGCTCCCGAACCAAAGGAACCTGTACCGGAGAGGATATCACCGTCAAATCCGGTCATGGGGTTTCTGTTACCATGGAGCCTGAATACAGGACTGAAACATCCGTACTCAAACCAGCGCATTAAGAGCTTTCTAAACTTCGGATCATCCGTATAAGCGCCGTGGAAACCGCCAATATCCGTTGTCCACCATGGAATACCGGCAATAGCCATTGACAAGCCTGCACGCAATTGTCTCTGAAGGCATTCAAATGTAGAATCAATGTCTCCCGACCATACGAGTGCACCGTATTTTGCGCTTCCGGCCCATGCGCACCGAAGCAGGTTCAGCGGGTTTTCCATTCCGGCTTCTCTCATTCCGTCATAGAACGTCTTTGCATAGTACAGAGGATATACATTGCCGACCTCCAGATCCGTTCCCAGGTAATAGCGATAATTATCGTAATCATATACCGTATACTCAGGCTCGGCCTCATCCAGCCAGAACAGCCTTACACCCTTGTCCCAGTAATTCTGCTTGGCCTTTTTCCACACAAATTCCCTTGTGCCCGGATTAGTGGGATCCATGAATACTTCCTGTCCAAAGCATGTCATGGTAATTCTGACTCCTCGCTCGGTTCTTACAAGGTAACCTTTTTCCATCATCTCAGTAAAGTTTTCAGAACGGTAGTCAACTGTCGGCCATATGGAAACCATCAGCTTGATTCCCATTTCATCCAGCTCCCTGCACATTGCTTCGGGATCCGGCCAATCCTTGGGATCGAATTTATATTCGCCCTGCTGTGTCCAATGGAAGAAGTCTGCTACTATTACATCCATGGGGAGGCCTAATTCCTTATGCTTACGAGCAACCGAGAGAAGCTCCTCCTGTGTCCTGTAGCGCAATTTACACTGCCAGAAACCAATTCCGTAATCGGGCATCATGGGGGCACGTCCTGTTACAGCCGTATATGCCTCCTCTATTTCTGCGGGCGTATCACCTGCAACTATCCAGTAGTCTGCCTGCTTTGAACTGTCAGCAATCCATTCTGTTTGATTCTTTCCGAAGGTCACCTTGCCAATAGCCGGATTGTTCCATAGGAAGCCATATCCGCAGCTTGAGATATAGAACGGTACCGAGGCCTGTGAATTACGATGTGCCAGCTCCAGGGTGCAGCCCTTCATATCCAGGTATTTCTGCTGGTACTGTCCCATACCGAATATCTTTTCACCATCATTAGGGCAAAATCTAAAGGTTATCTTAAAATTCTCACCGGAGGTTGATTTAAACTCACGCCCATACTTATTAAGTGACATGCTTGGGTTGTCCCTAAGTCTCTGCCAGTTTTCCTTCAGTAAAACCTGTTTCTTCTGATTGGTAAAGGTAAGTACCCCGTTTGCATTGAATTCCGCCTTAATTTTGCCGTTGACGATACTTGCATATGAGCTGTTTGATCCTGAGAACATATTGGCAATAGTATTGCCGCCTTTGCTTTCATCTACCTTAATGTCGATTACAGGCTTTGTAGCTGCAGGCTTCATCAAAGCCCAGTCCCTGTCTGTAAATTCCGCATTATACGTAGCTCGTACACGCAGGGCGTTTTCACCCCAGGCTTCAACACATACGGTTTCATTGTCGTACTTGTAATACAGCTTGTTTTCGCATTTGTAGAACATCCTTATCCTCCTTGTCTATACAGTGGTCTGATTAACAATAAGTTTCCGGCTATTCCTGAAGTGGAATATTATTATGTCTGCGCTTCCTAATAAGCTCCTGGATACGATAGAAATTGGTTTTCCAGCCTATGAACAGAATAAGGAATATACCGACTACCACATTTTGAAGCCTGGATTCAATCCCCAGCGCTACAAGGCCGGAGCTTACTATAGTAATGGTAAATGATCCGATAAAAACCCCGATAACCGGATTACATGAGCTTATATACAAGCCTATCATAACGCCCATCATAGGAGTAAAGCACATAGACATGCTGCTCATATTAGTCCTGGCTGTTATTGTACCTGCATATCCAACCTTCACCATAGTTGCAAAGGCAAGGATTAGTCCGCCCACAACATATGTTAACAGCTTGATCTTCACCGAATTAATACCCATGCTCTTGGCTACGGCTTCGTTTCCGCCGATTGCCTTAATCTGATATCCGAACTTCGTATTGTTAAATAATGCATAAACAGCAATGAATGTTATTACGGAAACTATATATATTCCCGGAGAAGTTCCGAATATTGATATATCATCTCCGATAATTACAGTTATCCTGTTCTGATACATTACAGCCAGTGATTCAAATATCAGCAATGCCGAGAACCCGGTTATAATCGAAGGGATCTTCAAGGAAGCATATATAAGACCCGTCAGTATGGCAATTATTATTGAAGCAACTATACATCCAATCACAAATCCTGCTATACCGAAACGCTGTGACATATGTACCCCAAAAAAGGCAGCCAATAATATTCTGGCACCTACACTAAAGTCAAACAGCCCAACCGACATTCCAAAAACCATTGACCATCCAATTATGACATTGGAAAGGGCCTGTGTTAAAAGCATGATAAAGGTGCTTTTCTGCAAGTAAATATCGGGTCTGAAACAGCTTAATACGGCATATACAACTATTGGAAGCAGAACAGTCAATAATATTGCTTTAATTGATATGCTTTTGGATTTTACATTAATCATTAGCTCACCTTTTCTGGTTTTGATTTATATCATGGTTAATAAACACTAATTGTATGTCCGGATCTAGTTGACGCCTTTTCTTTCCTTGATATCGGCTATACTCCACTTGGATACGCCTTCCTGGAAGCTTTCAAGGGTTAAGTCGGGATTATACACCTTTAAGTATTTCTGCAGTTCCTCGGATGTATAGGCAGCGCCCTGGGATGCATATTGAATATATGCTTCATAATCTTCATAGCTTGACAGTGTCAGATATGGAATTGTTACCATGTACTTATCTTCCGATAACGGTGTGTCAAAATATGCGTTGATAGCCATAAGAGCCGAGAAGGTTCCTGTTACCATGTGGCCTCCGTTTATTATAGTGAGTGCACCGTCTTTCAGCTCATCGCCCATCTGATCGAAATAGTCAAATGCTCCGATATAGAACTTATTCTTGCCGGCTTCTCTCATAGCAGCTGCTAATGAGGGTGATTGAGATCCGGCGCCTGCAAGGAAGAAGCTGTCAGCATCCGGATAGGCAACAAGAGCATCCTGGGCTGCTTTCTTATAATCCTCGGGTGCAACTATTTCATATAACAGATTAACGCCAAGCTCCTTAGCTGCAGCTGTTGCGCCTTCCACACGTTCGTCACAGGTAGGAATATTTACACCGTATTTTACTACTATAGTATTTTTAGCTCCTGCTTCAGCCATAGCCTTCATAGTCTTATATCCGGCATCATACTGGTCCTCATTAGTATTGCCTACATAGTAAGGGTCCTGCTCAATCATTGCTCTTATATCCGCATCTGATATTGTAGTATCCCACATTGTCCAATATACTTTGTTCTCCTGGCAAAGCCTTGAAATCTGCGGAACAGAAGCCTCTCCGGCATATGTACAGAAAGCAATAATATTACAGCCTGCCTGGATAAGATTCTCTGCAGCTGCAATAGTTGATTCTGCAGATATTGCACTGCCGTCCATTACAAATTCTCCGCCTGCTGCTTCAACTGCCCATTCAACAGCCGCATTGAGAGTTCTTCCGTGCTCGTCTGCAGTACCCCAGGATATAAATCCGTATTTCAAGGGTTTTACTTCTCCCTTGGCTGCCTTATCACCGGAGGTATCCTTGGTATCAGCAGTATCCTTTGTGTCCTTGCTGTCGTCCGTCTTTTTAGTTGTGTTTTGTGAATCATTACCCTTGGAATTATTGCATCCTGCCAATAAGCTTACTGTCATTGCAACCAGCAATAATAATACAATAATTTTTTTCATATAAGCCTCTCTCCTTTGTTTTATTCCCTTTGAAGGGTTGATTTACTTTACAATCACATTGCTGTCACGCTTCATGGAAACAGCAATAATTGCCAAAAACAATATACCTTTTACTAGCTGCTGTGCATCTCCGCCATATCCTGCAAGAACCATACCGTTATTAAGTATTGTTACTATCAAGGTTCCCAGTATGGCTGCGCTAATCTTAGAGGATGCTCCGCCTGATATGGACATACCTCCGAAAACAATTGCAACAATAACGTCTGTCGTCATTGTCTGACCCGTTGTTGTGGCAGCTCCGCCCGTACGAAGCATCATAAAGAAGCCTGCTATTCCGGCAGCGACACCTGATATGACGTAAGCCAGTATCATCATACGGTCGATATTAACACCCGACTGTCTTGCAGCTTCAATGGATACGCCCAGTGACTTAAGCTGTTTGCCTACCTTTGTATAATTAAACATAACAATCATTACAGCAAGGTATATAACAGCAACAATACCTTTGAGTAAATTAGTTTCCCATTTAATCATGGAAACCGGCATCATAATGCTGCTTCCGGTAATAAGGCTTTGGGTTGCGGCAGTCAATATGAACAACATGCACAGGCATGCAATAAAGCTTGGCAGCTTAAATTTTGTAATAGATATTCCGTTAATCAAACCCACTGCCAGGCCGACTAATACAGCAACAGGTATGGATAAAGCCGGTGATATGTAAGTAGCTGTCAGTGTGGCGCACACGCAGCTGAAACCGACTGTTGCTCCTAAAGAGAAATCAAGGTTCCCGGTTGACATAACAAACACTCCGGCTAATGTTACCAGGAGAAGTGCATAACCCTGCTTAAAGATTAAGGACAGATTTTTTGCGCTTAACAAATTACCCTTTGTAACAATTCCAAAGAAAACAACTAAGAAAATCAAACCGAGAAGGGTAATGGAATTAGATAATAATCTGCGGATTCCTGCTTTTCTTTCAGCCTTAATATCATTTACTGCACTATTAGTTTCATTAACTTTGCTCATCATATTCCACCCCTTAAATCATATATTGGATTACTTCAGCTTCAGTCAGTTCCTTGTTCCGTACAAAGGTTTTTGTAACGGTACCATCCTTCATTACTATTATCCTGTCGCTCATTCCAATTAATTCGGGCAATTCCTCGGATATCATAATAATTGACTTGCCCTGCTTTTTAAGCTCAATCATAATTTTATATATTGCTTCCTTTACTCCTATATCAATTCCGCGAGTGGGACAGTCCAGAATTAATATATTCGAATCATTGCCAAGCCATTTGGCAAGTACGATTTTTTGCTTATTCCCGCCTGAAAGCTCCGAACAGGCCTGCCTTAGCTCTCTCATTTTAACATTTAAGTATTTGCACCACTTATCTGCAAGCCTTGTCTCACTCTTCGGCGTAATAAAGAAGCCGAACTTTTTAAGATTATGCAGTGAGGGCAGAACGATGTTTTCCTTAATAGATAATGTTATCAGCATCGATTCCGTATCCCTGTTCTTGGACATAAAACCTATCTTTCTGCGTATTGCCTTCTGCGGATAACTTATTAAGACCCCGTCCCCATCTTCAACCTTTCCGATAGACGGTTTATTAAGTCCAAAAATAACTTTCCCCAAATCATGCATCCCGCAATCGGATAATCCGGCAAAACCGAGTATCTCGCCTTCCTTGAGCTCAAAGCTTATATCCTTTAGGATTCCGCTGGAGATATTCGAAACCTTAAGAACTGTTTTATCGCTTTTGGGGGATGGATCATAATCAGACCTGTAGTAATTATCCATAACCTCTCTGCCTACCATCAGAGATTTCATGCGGGCCGGAACCATTTCCTCCTTATTAAGATCTGCAACATGAATTCCATCCCGCAAAATGATTATGTTGTCACAGACACGTATAAGCTCATCAATATCATGAGAAATAAAAAGAACAGATTTACCTTTTTGCTTTAAATCCTTAATCAGGCCATATAATATGTTACGACCCTTAAGCGGCAGAGCCGTTGTTGTTTCATCAACTATGAACAACTCTGGCGTCTTATAAAATGCCCTTGCTATCTCTACCATCTTCCTGTCTTCAAATGACAGAGCCTCTGTTATGCTCCTGGCATCAATATCATCTACGCCGATATTTTGAAGAAGAATTTGGGCCTGATTGTTAAGCTTTTTTCTGTTAAGGAAACCGTATTTGCAAAATATCTTTTCACGCCCGGCAAAGATATTGGCTGCAACAGTAACACTGCCGATTGTTCCTTGCTCCTGGACAATCATTGATATTCCCTTCTCTGAAGCATCAAAGCTGTTAGAAGGCATATACGGCTGACCGAACAGAAACATCTCTCCTTCATCAGCTTTCAAATTGCCCGAGATAATTGCTGCAAGAGTGGATTTCGGNNGATATAATTGTAATGATACATTTTGCAGAGCTTTTGTGGAGGTGAAAGACTTACAGATATTCTTCACCTCAATGACCGGCTGCTTATTCATAACTTCACTCCTCAAGGTGATATAGCGTATACTATTAGCCTATACTTCTATAATTTGGTTTAATAATATAGTTTAATAATATAGTTTTATAATACGGTTTTATCAAACTAATTACATGATATATCCTTTGTACAAAAAAGTCAATGCCTATTTCAATTTTTTTTGCATTTTTACATACGTAAGGTATGGTTCATCAAATACGCATTGTAATTCATCGTTAATATATTACATTGTATAAAAACTTTGTTAAAATCCTTTACAATAAAATGTCCTTTACAATAAAATATTCTTTAAAATAAAATAACGCTCTTAGATTTAGACAAAGAGCGTTAGATAATAAATCTAAAGTATTGAATATGATTTATGCTATTGCTTCTGCGAGTAAACTAAAAGCTGTAATTCCCTGAAGGATGCTTCCTTCCCTGTATAATCGGAAAATGTATGTACAATACTCATACCACGCTGCTTCAGGATTTCTCTCAGTTCATCTATTGAATATAGCCGGGTGGGATCACCGGCGGTAATATCCGGCTTTTCGGCCGGTACACCATAGGGTATATCCCAGCCTCCGTAAAGCATCCTGCGTGTCTTGGGATCCCATTCGAATTGAGATAGAGCTAAAGACTTCTCACCTGCTTCCCAGTTCGTCTTGGGAAAATGAAATTCGGCATATTCAGCATTACATATATCCATAAAATGCTTACCGCCGCGCTTAAGTGCTTTCGATATAGCATCGAATATCTTAAGGTTCTCCTCGTCGGTCTCAAGATATCCTATAGCGCCGTCAGCCATGTTAAGCACAACATCAAATTCATTGTCGAACCGCACATCACGTATATCGGCATTAATGAATACCGCATTAAGGGATTCGGATTTTGCTGTTTTCCTGGCATCGTCAATATATTCCGGTGTAATATCCACTCCTACCACCGCATATCCCTTGCGGGCAAAGGATAATGAATGCCGGCCGTATCCGCACGCCAGGTCTAGAATACGTTCATTCCCTGTCAGATTAAGAGTCTTGATTATGAAGTCAACCTGCTGTTCGGTGTTTTCCACCCATGATTGATTCTTAATGTCCAGAGTCCATCCATATTTATACCAATCTGATTTTTTTGCCTGCATAGTATTTTCACCCCATAATTTATTTAATATTAATGCAATTCCATGCATTCCGGTACTAAGCTGCTCTTTCGCATTTACTCCGGGATAATTGCGGGATGCACATTACACAATCATATCAGGTTATTACAATATACCGCTTTGATTTACTTTTTTCAAGTATCCTTGCTCAAATATCAAGAGCCAGTATATCTGCGGCTAATATTTACCAGATATATTGGCTCTTTTGTCATCTTGTTATCCCTTTTATATTCTCTGTGGAAGGGATTTGCTGTAAAGCTTTTATAAAGCTTTTAATAAGCTTTTACTTAGTATCTGCAATTGAAGCTGCCTTCTTATTCCGGCATCTCTTGCAAACCTTTATTTTATTACCATCTCCGGTTATCAAGTCATATAAAACCTTTATTCTGGTAGTCTTACATACCGGACAATTTCCTCTTCCGCGTGATGGTAATTTCAATAGTGTTTTTCCTCTATATTGTTTTGTTGCCATGACCCTTTAATCCTTTCTTTCATAATCCGGTATGAAAATATCAGCTTGAATTGTATTTCATACCTGTTGAATTATAGCAATAGTAATGCTGCCCTATTACCATATCATGGGTGCGGCTGATATTTCAATTTCATATATGATTATGAAAGGAATTTGAGAATATTGCCTTTTCCTGGCTTATTACCCTTCTGATGCTCTGCTCGGAAAGATAATGCGCTTTTGAAAGCTCGGCAACTGAAGCCCCGGATTTATATTCATTATATATTTGCTCATTTCTTTTCTTAAGGCTTTCTCTTGTTCCGCTCTTTTCTCCCCATGCTTTCTGCTTGCCGTCTTTTCGCGGAATATATATTAATTCACCATCTATATATTCTTGAATTAGCTTTATTACTTCGTCCGGTAATACATTCCCGGCTTTAATATATTTCATAATCTCTGCTCCTCCTGATATTTTGGATGAAGCAAAGACCACAATGAAATTAATCAAAAAACTGCAGTCAGGATGCGCCCGCTGCAGTTTATATATAATAAACAATCCTTATTCCTGAGTCCATATAAATAACTAACGCTGAATGATCAACTCTAATAAGCCTTATACCGAATAAGTATAAGGATAAGCATGCTTATAAATTCAGCGTCAGCTACTTCAGGAATTCAGCCTCCGAGCAAAGCATCGCCGACTTAAGTTTTGTGGTCTTTGCGCGGAGTTGAGTTTCAAATAATTAAGGTGTAGTAATATCATAAGGATGTTCCTTCCAAATTATGAATAATTGCCTACTAAGACTATCATATATAAGTTAATTTTTCAAGCTCAAGTTTGGTTATTAATCATTCTTAAGCAATAGACTATTAGCTGTATACACGCCCCTTATTTCAGCCAGTAGGACTTGCCGTCAGGGGTTCTGTCCATAAATCCGTACATAATCATATATCGCCTGATCACCGCAAAATCCTCATAGATTTCTTTTATTATATCATTTAATTCCTTTTCTGTATATTTGGTTCCGTATATGAATTGCTCGGCAATCTTCATCAGAATTACGATCTTCTTCTTCTCCTTACCCGGGAATCTCTTCAGCTTTAAGGGTGACAGGCTCTCAAATTCAGCCTCAAGGATCTGCTCCCTTTCTTTCTCGGTAATCTCAAAGCGTTCATCTACCATAACAGCATTACTGCTAACGGGAACAAACTTCTCGTCAGTATTTGAATTCTTCTCTGCAGCCAGCTCATAAATTGCCAGATACATTTTTGCCTGCTTTGCCCTTTCCCGAAACATAAACCTCTGATGCCTTACCGTTGAAGCGGAAATTCCGAGCTTAAGGGCTATATCCTTATCGGATAAGCCCGAGTACATCATAAGCAGCAATTCCTTCTGATTGTCCGTAAGCGTGTTGTATTTGGATTCAGAATAAATAAGCTGCTTAAGGCTGTCACCATGCTCCATTTCCACATGTTCCCTGATTGCGCGCGCCGCTTCGAATTGCCTTTTACCTACATTATAAATTTCACCAGCCTCATATACCTGCTTACAGGTATGGCATATATAGGAATTCGAAGCTTCATCAAAGGTGTATCCCCTTTTTAACTCTTCTACTGAAAGCTTTTCAATATCCATAATTAATTTCCTTTCCGTTTGTTGTATCTATAAACGTATTATAATTATGTTTATGTAATATGTCAACACACTAATAATATAATAAAACTCTAAATTGTAAAGAAACACTCCCCCAGACCCCTCTCTATACTTCTTGCTTACTCAGAACCATGCAGCAATAAAATTGCTCAGAAGACACAATAACAAAAATACCAGGACACGACGCAACAATAATATTATTCAGAACCGGCACAACAATCGGGTAGGAGACTACTCATTAATTGAGTAGCCGTCCTCCCACACCACCGTACGTAC
>DCTS01000086.1:0-14549 GCA_002329645.1 Lachnoclostridium sp. UBA1434
CGCACCGGAAGGCCCAAGAAAGCCGAATATCTCGCCCTCTTTCACTTCAAAGCTCATATCCTCGATAAAGGGCTGCTTTGTATAACTAAACCTTAAGCTATTTACACTTATCATTACAATCCTCCCTCAAACATCTGCATTACAATGCCGTTTATCATCAGCCTTAAGGCATCGTCAAACACTTCATCCCCGATTTCATGCTTATGCAGCATGGAAAGGAAGATTGCCCTCATTGCAGCGCTTAATGCTTTGATGTTATCGTTTTTTATACCGGGAAGCATTGAAATAAGCTGTTCTATACTAAAATCATCCTTCTTCGCATGCAAGCTTGCAAGCTCCGGCGGCAGCCTGCGTAGAAGCAGCTCCAGGTCACCGTCGGTTATAATCTTATACAAAAAGGAGCCTTCCACTCTTTTGTACAGGTCAAGCAGAAGCTCGGTCAACCGGCTTGCCGATACATGCTCATTAAGAGCCTGAAGGTCTTGTATCAGTTTATTTTGCAGTTCATCATGAAATGAGCAAAGCACTTCGTAAAACAGTATTTCTTTAGACTCGAAAAAGAGATAAAATGTTCCCTTCGGGATATTTACCCTTCTAACCAGCTCATCTACCGTGGTTTTTCTGACTCCATATTGCTTAAGGCAATTTTGCGCCTCTTCCATCAGCCTCTTTCTGATATAATACCGTTCATTTTCAGTAAAGGACTTCGGCATATTATCCCCTCAATTCTATTTGACTATATTTAATATTATAGTCAAATAGTTTTAAATGTCAAGAAGGATAATCATAAAGAAGAATATTTGTCAAGAAGGATAATCATTAAAAAGGATATTTATCAAGAAAGATATTGGACAAGAAGGATATTTATCAAGAAGGATATTTTTCAAAAAGGATATTTATTAAGAAGGCTATTCATAAAGAATGTTATTTATCAATAAGGATATTATCAATTAAGTAGGCTAATCATCAAGAAGGATATTAATAATACATCAGGTATCTAATATTGTGTTTTCTTAATGAAAAGTCTGTATGCCGCAGCTAACAGAATAATGTTGAAGGCTCCGCCGATAAGAAGGTATATCGGGTAGCTAAGATTGGCACTGTTTTCAATCGGCATGAATTTAAGAAGCATCCCCTTGATTGCCCAGAAATTCGGAAATATGCCAAGTACGTACTGCAGTCCTCCCTGAAAAGCATCCAGAACCATTAAGGCGGGAATCATTACAAGTATGCCTGTTCCCTTAATAAAGGCAAAGCCCTCCACCTTGTTCCTGGCGAAGGCGCCCTGCAGCAAGCCCATCGCCGGCGTAAAAATCCCATTGACAACAGCAAAGGAAACAATATGGGAAATGCCTATATTATCAAAAAGCGACATGCCGGATACAATGTACCTGTCACCTGCAATCAGCTTAGTTCCCAAAAGTATTACTATATTCCCTATAACCGACATCAGATAAATATATGCCATTTTAAATATCACATAACCGGAGGCTCCGACGGGGGTAACGGCAATGGTATTAAGCATATGCTCATCCTTATGGTCCAGTAATAGAAATGTGGCCATTGCAGCAAGGAAGAAGGAACCAAATGCCAGTATTATAACAAGCAGCAAAAGCATTGTTATCTTAAGCGCAGTCCCATTTGTCGCGTCAATTGACTCGAATATCATGGGAAATACAAATGAGGATAAGCCCAGTACAATAACCGGGAACAAAAGCATATACAGATTTATTGGATCTCGAATAATGGTTTTTGCCTCGTACTTTAGCAGTGAAATATATTTTCCCATCACATTACCCCCTAACCGCATTCCCTTTAAACCCGGGATAAACTGCGTATTTGAAAAGCCCTGCTGTCAAAAGCATCAGATAAAGGCATCCTGCTGCCGTCATGGCAATTCTGTACTCTCCGCTTACCGCAGAGGTTATAAGATTGCTGGCCGAATGGGAGGGCGAAATCATAAGCAGCCATTCGTATTTCTCATTAATGACGCCAAAATGGAATAAAACCGAAGGTGCCGTAAAGATAACAATATAACCCATCAATAAGCCAAGCATTGAGGTGAAATCCCTGCTTACAAGGGAAAGGATAAAGCCGATTGCAGCATGGGTGGCGCCTGCTATTACAACAAACAGGAAAAGCAGGACATAATTAAATGTAACGCCATGAATAAAGAACATCGCTGCAGATGTAATAACAGCCGATTCAACGGCAAGCGTCATGGATGCGATGGTTTTGGCCGCAAGAATCTGTCCCTGAGATACCGGCAGCACCATCATTGTCCTCATTGTTCCTTCCTGCTTCTCAAGATGGTGGGAAGCGCCAATCAGCAATACAGACATTACAGCCACATCCGTGAATATGAGAAGCGGAGCCGTTGCACGCGCTTCCTCTTCAGAAAGGAATAAAAGCAGTACAATCCATATAATTGAGGTCACCAGACTGACAGGCAATATCTTGTATTTCACCATCCGTTTCAGTTCACCGGCAATAAGCTTTCTTAAATTGCTCATTTTAAATCAACTCCTGTCACTATGATAAAGATCTCCTCCATTGATGTCTCTCCGCTGTGGATGGTCTCTATCTTACCGCTTTTCAAAAGCTTGTGGAATTCATCGTTGAAGCCTATGCCGTCAAGTGGGAAGACAGCGCTTGCTATTGTTGCATTTTCCCTGTATTCGACCTTCACTTCCCTCTTGCCGTACTTTAGTTTCAGATCCCTTGGACTTGATATCTCTATCAGCCTTCCGTTTATGCAAAATGCAACCCGATCGCATAGCTGCTCCACATCATTCATCAAATGGGTGGTTAAGAATACCGTCCCGCCTTTGCTTCTATATTCAGCTATTATTTCCTTTATAATTCTGGCATTCCTGGGATCAAGCCCGTTAGTCACCTCATCCAGGAAAAGAACCCGGGGGTTATTAAGCATGGCGCGCACAAAGTTAAGACGCACCTTCATTCCCTTGGAATACTCACCAACCTTCACATCACGATACTCCCAAAGTCCAACCCGCTCCATCAATTCCTGAATATCTGCAGTCTTCTTGTAAAATCCTGAGAAAAACTTCATATTCTCAAGAGCGGTCAATTTGGAAAAATGCACGGGCACCTCGAAACCGACGCCTATTTCTTCATAAAATGAATTACCCATGGACTTAAGGTCATTGCCGAAATAGCTGATGCTTCCCCTGTAATCCTCAAGAAGCTTTATCAGTATTTTCTGTGTGGTGGATTTGCCTGCGCCGGAAGGGCCAAGAAGCCCGAATATTTCTCCCTCATGCACATCGAAGGTTATTCCCTTGATGGTATCCTCCTTAGCAGAGGGATATTTATAGCATAAATTTTCAACATTAAATGTGACTCCCAAGAGTTATTCTCCTTCCGTTCTATTTATTAGAAATCCCATGCCGAATCATATCCACCACCTGGCCGGCAGTGTCCAGTACCTCATCCGGATCTGCGTTCGTTATCAGCTTGTACAGATTTGACATTATTATTTCAATAAACCCGACAACCAAATCAGGAGGATAACGGTTATCAATCTGACCCGATTTTATCGCCTGATTTATATAATCGCTGAAATTCCGGTTGAAATCAAAGGGGAAGAACTCATACAGGCGGCTTCTGAATTCGTCGCTCTCCTCCAATACTCTGCTGAAAAGGTGGTTCAGGCGTTCGTCAGTCAGCATAAAGTCCATTGTCCCCCTCATGATTTCCTTAAGGGAGCTGAAAAAATCGCTGTTGCTTTCAGCCTTCTTGCGCATACCGGGATAAAAGTATGAAAGCTTCTTTTGTATTATTATATCCATCACGGCAAGATAAAGCCCGAACTTACCGCCAAAGTGATGATATAGGCTCCCCTTGCTCATCCCGGAGTTTTTCAAAATATCATTCAATGACGCCTCTTCGTACTTCTTCATGGAAAACTCGTTTATGGCAGCTTCCAGAAGCTGAGAATAACGAAGCAGCGGGTTCCCCTCGCCAATAAGCGAACTGTAATCATAATTTCTTCTCATTTAAAACACCCTTTAAATATTAATCTTCATCCTCAAATCTTCTTTTTTCTGATTTTCTTTTTCTTATCATATTAAATAATGCCAGCTTAACCGCTCCCAATGCAATTATTCCGATTGCAATCAAAATCCAGAGCCACCACGACATAGAAAAGCCTCCTTTCAAAATTAAACCAGGCGGTTTAGACCATGTGGTCTAATCTACCTGGTTTAATGATAACATACAGCAGTTTATCTGTCAACTCAATGTGAGCACATATTAAAACTATTGCCTGACTCAGCCCAAATCCTTTACATCATAACAAGAGTATCGCATACTGTGCCGTCAGGTATGCTAATAAATCCTCTTCTGATCCAGTCTGCGGCGACAGCCTTGAATAATGCTATAAAGATATGGTAACCGTTTCTCCCGGCCGCTTCTTTGAGATGCTTAGGGAACAGCTTAATGTAACCCTTCAGATATTTTCAAAGGTCTTGTCAAGCATCCTTATGATGCGCTCATAGTCCACTTTTTCACCTCCTCTGCTTATAAAGTGCAATTTTTAGGCTTCTCATTGGGTTTTTATGAGGGTTATGACGGTTAAGGGATAGGGGACGATTCTTTGTCCTAAAATACCCGGACACAGATTCGCCCCCTGCTTCGACGCCCCGTCTATTTCTATCTGCTAGTAAAAGCAGATAAAAACTATTGGTATGCCTATATGCTTAAGCTTTTATAAAAATCTTTTAATGATCTCTTTGTTCTTTCAGGTAATAAATTGCTTCTGACACCGTCGATTGCTCCCTGCAGTGCGTAAAGCATATTCAGGCAAGCACCCGAATCAATCTTTTTCATCCGAATAAATGCTTCCCTGCTGCCGGTTTCCGACAGCTGTTTCATCGTATGAACCCCAATTTCTATTAGTCTTTTCTCCAATACCTTGCCTATATTGGGAAGTGTGGTTAATTCTCCCATATACAATCCTCTCCTTTACAAATATTACTTCAATAGCGGCAATATTCTCATATCAGCAAAGTATTACAAGTCACAGTAATCCAAGTCAACAGATGTGCAATAATATATAACAGATATGCCAATAACATAAAACAGATATGCCAATAATATATAGCAGATATGCCAATAATATAAAACAGATATTTCAAAAATATATAACAGTCAATAATATACAACAAATATATTAATATTATACCATATTTCTCCTATTTTTCAATCAAAAAATGTTAAATTATGGTTTAATAATAAAAAAATCAGGAGCTGTTCATTAACTAACGCTTACAGGTTAATGATACAGCTCCCTAATATGTAAGGTTCAAATACAGACCGTATTTTACACTGGTCAAACACAGACCACTTCATTCTCAGGCTAAACATAGTCCATATTCGTACAGGTCAGGTACAGGCTATCATTTACTCAGGCTAGAACACTGCCCGTATTACTTGTCCGTAACCACCGCATATACTAATGTCTGATTTAACAACTGGTATGCAATTTCACCGAAGGTTACCGGCCCTGCAAATGGCGGTGTTGATTTGCCTTCAAGCTTGCCATAGAGATAATTGAGAATGCAGTTGCATGAGAAGATCGGGTTAAGGTCCTTAAACGACTGAAGCTGTTCTGTAAAGCTCGCTGCATAATTGCTTACAGGGCTGGCAAAGCGGTATTCCTCTCCTGCAAATACAGGAGCATAAAGCTCAACCGTCTTATTTCCCTCAGAAACCGATTTAATGGATACATTTATGAGAGTACCATTGTAATCCGCAACTAACGGCAATTGTGTATCGATATTATTTTCTAAAATATAGTCAGCAAATAGCATTTCCTTGCCATTAACCAGGCATTTTGATACCGACAATGTATCTTCCGGGAATTCGATTTTTGCAGCATTCGAATCAATATCGAAAATGTTTACAATGCCGAGGGAAGCTATCTTGTCATCCGGCAGGCAGATATGTAATGCTACTGCTTTATCATTGTATGCCTTGCCTGAGCTTCCGTCATATACCTTAGCTGTCGCATTGGTGGAAAGGTCATATCCTGTAATCCATCCAACCGTAGGATTCATCAGCAGGTCGTTCGAATACGGAGCTTCCTTTGAATAATAAACTGCAATATCACTTGCAAAAGGAATAACCAAAAACGTCATTCCATTATGATATGAGTCCTTTGTAATATTAAATACGTTACTCCTGTCATAAACGGTGATTTTACAGTCAACCGCGCAATCAATTTCATTGACAAACAGCTTGTCCTTACATGTGACACCGCCCTGTTCGGTTATAAAATACGGAGTTGTTCCTGCAATCCACTTTCCTTTAGGTAATTGCTCCAATAAAGACTCATCGGCAGCTATGTGCAATATTTTGCCTTCTTCTATTAACTTAATTGCCTCTTTAATATTTACCAACATATTCTACCCCTCCCAAAGTTTTGATAGTTTGTCAAGATCTTTACCCATAATCATCTTGTACTTTTCAAAAAAAGCTTTCATTTCCTGCAAACAGCTCTCAAGTTCTTCTGCTGTCTGATTGGCAAAATACTTCCTCTGCAATCTGGATATCAGCAGATTCAAACCCAAGCTATCCGATTGGTAGACTAAATCCTTTTTAATCAATTTTTTGAAAATCGAATCCAGTTCCATGGCGTCTCACTCTCCTTGATGTTTAATTTATATGCATGTTATATTGCTTAAATATTGGTATATGTTATTATTTTAACATAATATAGCATGAGCGGAATATTCTGTCAAGCGACAAATTTCAACACAATTGTATATAAAATTATCGACTATAAAATTATTAAAATGAACTCTCTCAAACGGATTTTCTGTCAGGCAGGTATCTTAATTTACTGCTCATATGAGTATCTTTTTTTGCCCGGATGAGTATATAATTTTCTGCCGGGCAGGTATCTTAATTATTTAATAAGCCCCTTATCCGTTTTCTTAACGTGCCTGAATACTTCTTCGAATCTGTTAAGAGCTTCGTCGATAATCTCCGGTGTATCTGCAAGGGATGTATAGAGCCTGCTGCCGGCAAGCGTTACAATTCCGTTTGCCATATAGGCAGCCCCCATTCTCTCCATGGAGTCCTTTCTTTCATACATCATCTTCTTATGCTTCAGAAGTCCCACTGCCGATTTGACAAAGGACATTGATGAGAAGTCGAAGCTCATCGCGCCGGTGCATTCAAGATGTACAATTGAGCCTTGATTATATGCAACAAATGGTAATCCGTAGCTTTCAATCAGATCCTTTAATCCGTCGCACAGGCGATCTCCCATCTCACCCGCTATTTCACAGGCATTTGTTCTTTCAATTTCCCGGATTGCAGTATAGCCTGCAAGGCAGGACAAGGGATTGGCTGCCAGAGTTCCGCCCACATATGCCCTGTGCTTTCCTGTAGCAAGACCTGCCGCCATAAGCTGCACATACTCTTTCTTGCCGCCTACCCCGCCTGCACCGGGATATCCTCCCGCAACTATCTTGCCGAAAATCGTTAAATCAGGAACTACATTAAAGTATCCCTGTGCTCCGCCAAGCGCAACACGGAATCCGGTCACCACTTCATCAAATATCAGGAGCGCTCCATATTTGTCGCAGAGCTTGCGTACCCCCGCATTATATTCCAGGGAAACCGGCCTTGTTCCGCTTTCGGGTCCCACAGGTTCCAGAATAACGGCAGCGGTGCCACCCTTCAGCCTGTTTCTCTTAAGCATCCTCTCAAGCATATCCAAATCATTCGGACGAACCTCGTCCGTATAGCGGTATGAGCTTTTTGGAATACCGTGAGATTCAAGCAATCCCCTGCTGCCGGGAATCTTAAGGCCGTAAACCAACTGATCCGACCAGCCGTGATAAGCGCCGCCTATTTTAATGATACGTTTTTTCTCAGTCGCAATTCTTGCAATACGCAGCGAAGCCATCACTGCCTCCGTTCCGGAGCCAAGCATACGGAACATTTCCACATTCGGCATATGCCTGTTGATTTCCTTTGCAATCATAAGCTCCGCCTCATGCAGCAATCCTGTTACGGGCCCGCATTCTTTCAGAAGCTCAATGACTGTATCCCTGATAGCCGGGTAGTTGCTGCCAAGGATTGTCGGTCCGCCTGCCTGCAGGAAGTCTATATAGCTGTTTCCGTCCTTATCGTACAGATATGCACCCTCAGCCCTGGACATGCACATCGGGAACGGCTTGTTAAATGCAAGATTATGCTGGACGCCTCCCGGAATATATTTTTGTGACTCCTCGTAAACAGCCTTAGACGCCGTGCATTTCTTGTCAAAATATTTCAATACGACATTATTGTAATAGTCGTCATCCACCTCCCATATTGCCTGACTTGTAAGATCCTTAAGCCTTGCATTTATATCCGCAGGATCATCCCATCTGCTGATTCCGCAATTCTTCAAATTCATCATTTTTCTGACCTCCTTCATTAATGCAAATAAAAAGCTAATATTAAGCCTGTTTATTAATGCGCTGGTTTTTATATGCTGTTCCGCAGTTCTTATTTTGTCTGATTGCTCTGATTGCTATTTGCATGTTTATTGGTATCAATTGATTTGCCGAATACAAAGAACCTGTCGTACAGGTATTCAGTTATCAGATTAAGTACCATGTTGATACCTGTTACCAGATATTCATTCCAAAGCAAATCCTCCACCAGATAATTTCCCAGCAGTGTTGTAACAGGCGTAAATATACAATAGAAAATTGCAACCTTTACCATGGCGACAGGTACATTTGACGCCGACTTGAACGTAAAGTTCCTGTTCAAGGTAAAGTTCCAGAGAACCGACAACGTCAATGCTATAAGATAGCAGGGCCAGTAAGTCCAGTTAGTCAGCTCATTGAGCAGTGCAAAGGAAACAATCTCTATAACTCCTGCCGATACTGAAAATATAAAAAATTTAACTATACGTATTGACTCTTTCTTCTTCTCGTTATCCATAGGCCTCTCCTATCCTTTTTGTTTTGAATATTTCATATTATAGACAAGCTTCATTAAAGCTGCATCAAAAATGCCGATTCTTGCTTTTACATTAAGGGCAGCCGTATGTATGCTGCATATTGCCGCCTTATCAACCAGCAGCTTAAGCGCTGTCGTATCATCCTCGGATTCCGACCTCACGACAGCTCCGATACCAGGGACAAGTACTGCGTTCCTTTTCTCAAGGGCATGGATGACTATCCCCGTGCCGCCCGATATCACGGGGATTTTCCGGCCAATCATCTGGGCCATGTCATCCACTTGCGCCTGGATGGGGATCCTTCTGTTTGCGCATGTAACAACTGCGGGGNNTGATATTTATCATTTATTGCAATCAGAAGCTTCTCCGCTTTAACGGAATCTGCTTCCTGAGTTGCTTTAATGTTCTCCGGAGGCGTTTCCTGTGCTGCTTTAATATTTCCGGGAGGAGCTTCCTGTGTATCCTCGAAGCTTCCTTTAATATTTCTCTTGCAGATTTCCTCCAGAAGAACTGCCTTGCTCATCGTCTCTTCCCGACTGCTGCCGCATATAAGAACTCCATGGTTACTCATAAGCACGACTCTTGCTCCGGCCAGAAGAGCCGCCTTCACGTTATAAGTCAGCTTCTTCGTTCCGGGAAGGCCATATTCTGCAAGCATTATACCGCCCAGCGTCTGTCTTTCTTCCTCCGTTATATCCAAATCCTCAAAACCTGCCAAGCCTATGGCTGAGGCATATGTCTGATGGGTATGGATTACAAAGTTAACATCGGGGAACACCTGATACGCGGCAATGTGAACCTTTTTCTCACCGGAGGGCTTATGGATACCATGCCACTCTCCGGTTGCAAGGTTCATTCGTACAATATCATCTTCCGTAGTCTTCGTATAATCAAGTCCGCTTGGCGTAATGACAATGCTGTCCGCATCCAGCCTGCAGCTGATATTCCCCCAGGTTCGGGCTACAAGTCCCGTCTCCAGCAGCTTCCTGCCGGTGTCCACAACCAGCTTTCTTGCCATCATCTCTTCCATTCTCATGCCTCCCTGTCTCAGCAATTCTTTATGGCTAAGCTAATACAAGCTAATACTCATAATTTTTCCATAATTGTTAAATGGNNATCGTTATATGGTTTTCATTAATCGTTACATGGCTTTCATTAATTGTTATATGGTTTTCATTGATCGTTATATGGTTTTCATTGATCGTTATATGGTTTTCATTAATCGTTATATAACTTCATTTGTCATTATATAAACCCTTATTCAAAACTAAAAACTGTCATTCTTCTTATAAAGCCTTATTCATCATAATGAAGCTTTTTTTATTGGTTTTATACAGACGTTTATAAACCTCGTAGGTTTTATCGTATATCTTTTTATTCTCCATATCGGGCTCATACCTCTTCTTCACAGGTATGAAATCCTTAATTGCCGACATTCCCGCAAGCTTCCCGCTTCCCACTGCTGCCAGCATGGCTGCACCGACGGCGCCCACGTCCTTGGAGGCTTCCACTGTTTCAACAGCTCTTCCTATAATATCCGAAAGCATCTGGCAGGTGACGGCTGATAAAGCGCCACCTCCGACGAAGCGTATTGTATCGGAGGTTTTTATCTTTTTCTCCTGGGCTTCAAGCATCCAGCGAAGGTGATAGCAAATACCCTCCAGCACAGCCCTTATCAGCTCCGTTTTGCCGGTTTCAAGCTTCACGTTGAAAAACATTCCGGCTGCATTGGGATCCTCAAAAGGGCACCTGTTTCCGTGAAGCCATGGTGTGAAAATCACGCCGCCGGCTCCTGGGCCAATCCTTGATATGGTCTCCGACATATAATCATAAAGGCTTTCATACAGGCTTTCCTTACTCTCCGCTACATGCGTCTTTTTCAGATAGATACCGATTTCGTCCAGAACCAGGTGATCCTTTACCCATTCAAAGCATTTTCCCGCAGTTTCCATTTCCGCAAAATAATTATATTTTCCGGCTTCCACACCTGTTATGCCGGCAATCATTGAAAAAATATCCACGACCTGCCTATCAATCACAGTATTGACCCAGCCGGATGTTCCGCAATAAATATGCGTATCACCGACATTTATACAGCCTGCTCCGACCCCAATCAATACAGCATCGCCGCCACCGCCGTAAACCGGAATACCGGGACTTAAGCCCAGGTCACGTGCCGCCCTTTCGGTCAGCATTCCTGCCTGGTCCGTACAGTCTATCACCCTGGGAAGATGGTCCGGATTAACGCCGTACATCCTGCAAAGCGCCTTATTCCAGCCCCACTTCCCCGGTCTGGTATCATAGAGAAAGGTGGCAAATGCGGAATCCTTGGTCATTACAAATCGGTCCGTACAGCGGCAAATCAAATACTCCTTTACATCCAGCCATTTATGTACTCTTGAGAAAACCTCCGGCTCATTATACTCTACCCATTTGTACTTCCAGAGGGGATCCTTAACGCTTGTTGGCGCGGCATGGGTAATGATCAGGCTTTTAAGAAGCTTGAATATGTTGGCGCCGGATATGGTAAGGCCATGCCCAAACCACTCTTTCATCTCTGCTGATGCTCTCTGGTCCATATAGCTCATGGGACGCCTGAGGGCATTTCCCTTATCATCCACAAGCACAAGCCCCTGCATCTGGGAGCAGAAAGAAATTCCGCCAATCTGCTCCGGGCTGATGTCCGTCTTATCAAAGAGCCTGCGCGTGGTGGTGCACATCGCACTCCACCATTCCTCCGCATCCTGCTCCGCTCCGCCGTTTTCCAGGATATACAGACCATACTCTCCATATTCGCCGGCAACCATCTTCAACGACTCTCCGATACTGAATAGGCAGGTCTTAACTCCCGTGGTCCCAAAATCATAAGCAATTACGTACATCAAGGCGTCCTCCCTTCCGAAGTCCAAATCCGGTTCATTGACAGCATCCCTATGATATCTCTTATTACCGGTATCTCTGATAACCGACATTCCATATTATAATTGCTGATATTCCAGGTTGCCGATTTTCAATATTGCCGGCATTCCATATCGCCGATATTCCAGGTTGCTGATATCCTTTATTGCCGGCATTCCAAATATACGATATTCTCAATTTCGGTATCCTTTATTTCGTGCAGCCTAGTACGCTGCCTATAAACCTTATGAATTCTTCCGCTATTTTTTCATCATTGTTAAGGATATCTTCACCGCAGAATATTTTCATCCTTTCCCTGTAATAATCGCAGCTATAGGAAAATTGCAGCATCATCAGCAGATTGTCAAAAAAGAAGGCAAGCATGCGGGAGTCGATGTTAATCTCCACATCCGCCGAACGCTTTGCTTTATTCATAAGCTGTTCATAAACCTGCGCCGTACATGCTTCAATCTCCTTGGCAAGGAGGGCTGCATACTTCTTGCAGCTTCCCGATGTAATCTCGTTGTACATCACGTTGTAGTTTCTGTGCTTCCCGGAGTGCTCAATCAAAGCGTAAACTACCCGTCTTACGCAAGTCATAACATCTGCATCGTCCGAAAAGGCATCATTAAGAACCTGATCCAGAAGCTTCAGGCTGTGACGCACACATGCCAGAAAGAAGCTGTCCTTATCCTTGTAGTATTTATATATTACGCCCACGCTTACCCCGGATTTTTTCGCTATTACATTGATATTGGCACGATCCAGGCCGTTGTTTGCAAACTCTTCGATTCCGGTTTCAAGAATAGCATTTATAGTATCAGTATCCAGCTTCTTATACATCTCTTCACCCAAATTATGATTTGTTATTAATGACGTGAGCCGCTGCTCACACTTTTAGTATATTATACCACCTAATTTCTATAATTTCAACAAACATTTAATCTATGTCCCAATAAAATGGTGCAAATTATACAAAAATATTTGCCTCTTACTGCTTTAAACCAATTGACAAATGCATTATGAAAACATATAATAAAGCTATAAAGTTTTGTCACTAAACTATATTAATTCCTTTAGAAAGGTTGGTTGCCGATATGATTAATGTGCCTGATGTTAAAGTTGGAATTGTTGCTGTGAGCAGAGACTGCTTCCCTATGAGCTTGTCAAACAGCAGAAGAGCCGCCGTAGTCGCAGCATATCGTAAGAAGGGCCTTGATATTTATGAATGCCCCATCACAATTGAGAATGAGAAGCATATGACAGCTGCTCTTGCTGATGTAAATGAAGCTAATTGCAACGCACTGGTAGTATACTTGGGAAACTTCGGTCCGGAGACAAGCGAGACATTGCTTGCAAAATATTTTAACGGCCCTGTTATGTTTGTTGCGGCTGCTGAGGAATCCACCTCCATCCTGGCTGACGAGCGCGGAGATGCCTACTGCGGCATGTTAAATGCTAGCTATAACCTGGCTCTTCGCGGTATTCGCGCTTACATACCCGAATATCCGGTGGGAACCCCTTCGGAAGTTGCCGATATGATTGAAGAATTTATACCTATAGCAAAAGCTATAATAGGCCTTGCTAATCTTAAGATTATATCCTTCGGTCCCAGACCCCAGGACTTCCTTGCCTGCAATGCGCCTATTAAGCCTCTTTACAGCTTCGGCGTTGAGATCGAGGAGAACTCTGAATTGGATCTGTTTGCATCCTTCAATGAGCATGCTGATGACCCGAGAATCCCGGATGTAATTAAGGATATGGAGAAGGAGCTTGGTGAAGGCAATAAAATGCCTGGTATCCTGCCTAAACTTGCCCAATATGAGCTGACACTCCTTGACTGGGCAGAGGCTCATAAGGGTTCCAAGGAATTCGTTGTATTTGCCAATAAATGCTGGCCTGCCTTCCAGACACAGTTTGGCTTCGTTCCCTGTTATGTAAACAGCCGCCTGGCAGGCAAAGGTATGCCCGTATCATGCGAGGTTGATATCTATGGCGCTTTAAGTGAATACCTTGGCGTATGTGTAAGTGATGATGCAGTAACACTGCTTGATATTAACAATACAGTACCGGCCGATATGTACGAGAAGGACATTCAGGGTAAATACAGCTATAGCTTAACCGATACCTTCATGGGCTTCCATTGCGGCAATACTCCGTCTAAGAAGCTCTCCTTCTGCTCTATGAAGAATCAGAAGATTATGGCAAGAAGCCTTGAGCCGGACCGTGAGCCTAACATTACAAGAGGAACTCTGGAGGGTGATATTGCTCCCGGAAAGATTACATTCTTCCGTCTTCAGAGTACAGCTGATACACAAGTACGTGCTTATATAGCAGAAGGTGAGGTGCTTCCTGTTGCGACACACTCCTTCGGAAGCATTGGCGTATTTGCCATTCCTGAAATGAAGCGTTTCTACCGCCATGTATTGGTACAAAAGAGCTTTCCTCATCATGGGGCTGTAGCATTCGGTCACTACGGAAAGCTGTTATTTGAGATTTTCAAATACTATGGTGTTGCCGATATTAGCTTCAATCAGCCGGCTAACATGTTATATCCGACGGAGAATCCGTTCTGCCGGTAATATATCATAAAACATGATTGTGAGATAAGGATTGTTCCGGGTCTCTCAAGAGGGAAAAAAGTAACGAGATATGAAAGATA
>DCTS01000086.1:14614-34342 GCA_002329645.1 Lachnoclostridium sp. UBA1434
GGGACGGTTCCGGGTCTCTCAAGAGACAAGAAAAAGAGACGGAATAAGTAAAAGAATGAGCCTTTTCTGTCTTGCCTTTTATGGGACATAGGACGGTTTGCGAAGCAGGTTAATAAGGGGATGGTTATGCTTATCACCTTTAGGTGAGATACACAACCATCCCCTGAACTATTTCGCCGGTATAGTCCCTGCCTCGTATCATTCTCTTGTGAGGCACAGAACCATCCCTGTTTTCTCTTTCTTTTCCCGGATTTATTCTGTCCTTAATGCAACAACCGGATCCTTCTTGGCTGCACTGCGTGACGGAATGATACCGGCAATCAGTGTCAGAAGCATACTGATGGCAATCAGGATAACTGCTGCCTGTACAGGCAGTACCGCACTAAGGTTTTTAAGGCCTGTCAGCTGATGCAGTATCAGATTGACCGGCAAGCAGAGCAGATATGTTATTACCACGCCAAGCAAACCGGATGTGAAGCCGATGATGACGGTCTCTGCGTTAAACAAGCTGGATACATTCCTTTTCGATGCACCGATGGCACGCAGAATACCGATCTCCTTCGTACGCTCCTGCACTGAAATCAGTGTGATAACACCGATCATTATGGAGGATACAACCAGAGATACAGCGACAAATGCAATCAGGACATATGTTATGGCATTAATGATTGTCGTGATCGATGACATCATAATCCCTAAGTAATCCGTATATTTAATCTCCGCCAGGTCATCAACATTCTCGTTGTATTCTGCTATGGCATCCTTGATAACATCCTTGTTGGCAAAGGATGAAGCATACAGATTCATGGTTGCAGGGCTGTCCATATCAACGCAACCAAGCTTTATCAGATTATCCTCGTAGGTTGAATCTGAGAAATCCAATATTTCATCGTAATATTTTGCACACATTTCGTCCGTATACTGTGCAATTGCCATATCCAGCGCACCGGCAAGCTGCTCATTAGTCAAAGAGCCCATCTGCTGCCTGACCTGTTCCGCATATTGTGTGCGGTACTTCTCGGCCAGAGCCTGAGTAAACATTGCATTCAAATCCTCATCACTCATGGAGGAGATATATCCTGCAATGGTTGCCTCATCCATTCCCGTCTGCTCCGCCATGGCAGGGGTTATGGCTGCTTCCATATCGGGGCGTGTCATATTTGCCAGCGTATTTGCAACGAACTGACCGATATCTTCATCAGAAGGAATGCTCATAATCTCAAGGTAGGCGGCCGCCTTGCCGGAAGCATCAAGGGTTGCGATATATTCTTTGAATTCTGCAGCCTTTACTTCGTCTGAAACCGTATCATCAACATCCTTAAAGGGCAGTCCGGTGAAAATATCCGTATGGGGGTTTTCCTTCTGTGCCTTTACTGCTTCCGAATTAACCGACTGCTCAATTATATAATTCGTAAGCTTGCTGGTATATCCGATGTAGCCTCTGGTATTGGATGCTATGGAGCCTTCACTGGGCTTTGCAATACCGACAACGTGAAGCGTAAGCCCATTGTCATACAGATATTTCAGCCCGGCTTCGGAATTCCTGAGATCCGTATAGGTACCCGTTTTCTCATCGTAGGTGTAGCAGCTAGAGCTTAAAATTGTGCGGAAATCCATATCGCAGATTTCCTCATAGGACCATTTCTGCACCTCATAATCCACAATCGTTTTGTTGATTGCAGCATCCATAAGCTTGCGTATTTCATCCTCCGATTTCAGTCCCAGCGCATACAATGTCATATCATCGATTTCATTTTTATCATCTACAAATAAGATTATTTCATCATATCTTGCAGGCCAGCTTCCGTATAACAAATCATACTGCTTCTCAATCACTTCATTAACAGGCTTTCCATCGTCTCCGGGAATCAGCTCCTTCCACAGGGCCATGGTTGATGTCATCATGCTTGTGGTGCTGCCCATAATGGACTGGTCACGCAGTGCAAGCATGGAGGACATATCCACACCTACATACTTTTTCATTATTTCCAGTGTCATGGCTTCCGTATCGGAACGCATAATAGTTCCGTCAACATTTTTCGTATAGATTAAAAGGTCCGTATCATAGGTATACTGAACGCCTGCCAGGGATGTGCCAAGCTTGCTGGTTTCATCAGCCCGCTCCTTCTCAACATATTCCTTGAAGGCTTTCAGATCGTTTTTCTGAACTTCAAGGGAGTTCATTGCATTTGTCATCTCATACAGCATTGCCTTTTGGTAAACAGCATCGTTCTCATGCTCGGACACGGACCGTGCTTTACCCATAAAGGTGGAAAGCAGCATGGATACATCCACACTTTGCGCTTCAATCGTTAAGGGATAGGAGGAAAGGGTTTCCTCCTGCACCGAGTCAATGAATGCGGTTGTGCCCTGGGACACCGCATAGATTAAAGCTATGCCTATTATACCTATGGAACCTGCAAAGCTGGTTAATGCGGTTCTGCCCTTCTTGGTAAATAAGTTCTTAAGTGACAGTCCGAAGGAGGTTCCAAAGGACATGGAGGGTTTCTTCTTCCTGCCGTTACCCTCTTCTCTGCTTTGTGCCCTGGCAGATTCATTCCTCACCTCTTCATCGGTAAGGGGCATACTGTCGCTTGTAATCCTGCCGTCGATCATTCTGACAATTCGTGTTGAATATCTCTCGGCAAGGTCGGGATTATGGGTAACCATTATTACAAGGCGGTCCTTGGCTATTTCCTTCAGAATATCCAATACCTGAACGCTGGTTTCGGTATCGAGGGCTCCGGTGGGTTCGTCGGCCAGGATAATATCCGGATTGTTTACTATGGCACGGGCAATGGCAACTCTCTGCATCTGACCGCCGGACAGTTGAGACGGCTTCTTTCGTATCTGATCTGCAAGGCCGACCTTTTCCAGAGCCTCCTTTGCACGCTTGCGCCGTTCCTTTTTGGGTACTCCGGACAGTGTAAGGGCAAGCTCCACATTGGACAGCACCGTCTGATGAGGAATTAAGTTATATGTCTGAAACACAAAGCCCACCATATGATTTCTGTATGCGTCCCAGTCCCTGTCCTTATACTCCTTCGTGGATCTGCCGTTGATTACAAGATCGCCATCGGTATACTGATCCAGGCCTCCGATTATGTTCAGCATGGTTGTTTTTCCGCAGCCGGAAGGACCAAGTATAGAAACAAATTCACTCTCACGGAATGTAAGATCTATTCCCTTCAATGCCTCCACGTCTTCGCCGCCGGTATAATATATCTTCGTAATGTTCTTAAGCTCAAGCAATTTATTTCTCCTCCTTATAAGCTTTCTGTGTCGATACCCGCTATACGGCAGGCGTTGGCACTGCTGGATTTCAACTGATTGATGGCATTGCGGACGGATGATACATCGCTTTCCGTCATCTTATCCGGTTTTACCTTTATGAGCAGCTTCCTAAGATCTGTAATATCATTCCTGATCTGCTTCTTTTCTTCCTTGGGAAGTTCCTTTTTAATTTTGCTGAGGGCCATTTCTGCACGGCTCAAGCATTTATTTGCCTCATAGGTTATATCAATTGCCTGACGGCGGATGACGTCCTGACTTGCGTACTGCTCGGCATCACGTATTGCCTGGTCGATCTCCGCATCGGACATACGCCCGTTATCGGTAATGATAATGGATTGCTCCTTGCCGGTATCCAGGTCCTTTGCCGATACCTTCAGAATGCCGTTAGTATCGATATCAAAGGTGACTTCTATTTGCGGGACTCCGGCGGGGGCGGATTTGATACCGTTCAGCCTGAATTTTCCTATGGTTTTGTTGTCCTTTGCCATGGGACGTTCTCCCTGCAGAACGTGGATCTCCACGCTTCGCTGATAGGGCGCTGCCGTGGTAAATACCTTCGAATAATGTACGGGAAGCGTTGTGTTACGTTCCACAAGCCGTGTAGCGACTCCGCCGACCGTTTCTATGGACAGGCTTAAGGGCGTAACGTCCAGCAGCAGAATACTGCTGCCGCCGTAGAGGGTGATTGCTCCGCCGGAAAGGGTATCTGCCTGTACGGCAGCTCCCTGTGCAACGCATTCATCGGGATTAATGTTCTGTGAAGGGGTGATTCCCGTCAGCTCCCGAACCTTATCCTGTACGGCAGGTATCCTTGTGGATCCCCCCACCAGCAGCACCCTGCCAAGCTCCGATGCCGCTATCCCTGCGTCAATCAGAGCATTCCGTACAGGAATTGCCGTCCGTTCCACAAGGTCCCGTGTCATGTCATTAAACACCTTACGTGTAAGCGTATATTCAAAATTAATGGTTCCCCCGTGCACCTGCGTCAAATATGGAAGGGTTATATAGCTGTTCTCCGAGCTTGACAATTCCTTCTTGGCCTGCTCTGCGGCTTCCTTAACCCTTTGATATGCAGCAAAATCTTTTCTTATGTCTATCTGGTATTGCTTCCTGATCTCATCCACCAGGAGATTCGTGATACGCTCATCAAAATCGTCGCCGCCGAGATGATTATCCCCATTCGTAGCAAGTACCTCTATCACGCCTTCACCAATCTCTATAATGGAAACGTCAAATGTTCCGCCGCCCAGGTCATACACCATAACCTTCTGGGGCATTCCGTTATTAAGTCCGTATGCAAGAGCAGCGCTTGTGGGTTCGTTGATTATACGCATGACATTAAGCCCTGCGATACGCCCCGCATCCTTCGTTGCCTGACGCTGAATATCGTTAAAGTACGCAGGAACGGTGATAACGGCATCCGTTACGGCTTCGCCAAGATAGCCCTCCGCGTCCGCCTTAAGCTTCCGTAGTATCATAGCACTTATTTCCTGCGGTGAAAAGTATTTTCCGTCAATATCCTTTCTCCAGTCGGTACCCATGTGGCGCTTGACGGAGCTGATTGTACGTTCGCTGTTGGTTATTGCCTGTCTCATTGCCGCTTCCCCGACAAGGCGTTCCCCATCCTTAGAAAATGCAACAACGCTGGGAGTGATCCGGTTCCCCTTCTCGTTAGGTATTATTACCGGTTTCCCGCCTTCCACAACAGCCACGCAGCTGTTTGTAGTACCAAGATCTATTCCTATTGCTTTACCCATCTTACTCTTCCTTTCTGTCATCGGGCATATAAGCTGTACAGCAGCATCTGAAGGAAATAGAAAATAAACCGTGCTGCCATTATTCCGATAATTATCTTTCCTATGAATGCAAAGGGCGAGCGAAATACGGTTACTTCCGCCTGTTCTGCTCTCCTGCTTGCATTGCTGTATTCACTGAAAAGCTGCTTGTATACAGGATTGTCCGGTTCCATCTGAATTGCCTTCTGCAAAAGGTCCATCGCCCTTGCAGTATCTCCGATCCCGTTATATGCAATTGCACTGACATAGAACCAGCGTGCATTGCGGTAATTGCTTGTCATACGGGTCAGAATGTTAATTGCATCGCTGAAACGGCCGCTGTTTACAGCATTTATTGCATGGACAAGGTCGTCGGAATCTCCTGCCTGGGGGTGCGGTGTCGTGTCATACTGCCTGGTAAAACCAAAGCCGAAGATATCACCAAAATCAAAGCCGAAATCGCTGTACCAGCCGCCTGCTCCCTCGTAGCGTCCGTAGCCGTAACCCTGTCCTGCGTTACCCTGCCCTGAATAGCCCTGTCCTGTATTCCGCCCGGGACCGTATCCCGATCCTGTACTCTGCCCTGAACCGTATCCCGGTCCTGTACTCTGCCCGGGGCCGTATCCTGTCCGGCCCCTTTGCCCGTAGCCGTTCTGCCAGCCGCCCTGACCGTAGCCGCCATAGGCGGAGCGTGCCTGCTGCCTCCTAAGCTCCTCTTCCTGCTTAGCCTTATATTTCTCCGGATTTTGCAGCATATCGTACGCTTCGTTGATCTCGTTCATCTTGCGTGCAGCATTAGGATCATTCGGGTGCAGGTCGGGATGGTTTTCCTTTGCTTTTTTCCTGTATGCTTTTTTTATTTCTTCCTGTGAGGCTCCCGGTGATACGCCGAGCACCTTATAAGGGTCAATCATATAGTATCTTCACCTGCCTGTGTATTTTTAAGTACCCTCACCTGCCTATGTCCTTTCTTCAAAGCTTTGCCTGCATTTCGGGCAGGTAACCATGATCCGTCTGCCTTTTCCCGGCTTTGTGATGCGCACATAGGCCTTGCAGCCGGGGCATTTATAGTATTCATGGGTTTTCCGTTCGCGCCACATCTTTTTATAGATGCGTATTTTCTGTACGGGCTTGCTCCTTAAGCTTAAGTATTTGTTACGTTCCATCTGCCGTTTATAGATATTCCTTGACAGGGAACGAAGCAGTGACAATATCAGCAGAGCAAAGCCAATGGTATATAAAAAATGAAGATGCGGGAATAAGGAAATCACCATTATAATAATCCCGATTGCAGACATGAACCGGGACAGCTCATCATAACCGTAACGTCCCTGCATGAAGCCGCTCAGTCTATCTCCAAAGTTAGAAAACCGTTTTCTCATAGAAGCCTCCTTCTGTATAAATAATCAGTCCATTTTCCGGAATGATAATAAGTCATGCTTTTGTTTCTTATTGCTTTCATAGAAGTTAACCTATATTTCTAAACTGAAACGAAACTTTCCTTAGCCTATTATGAAATTTCTGTGAAATTTATGTTCAAATAAAATAAACTCCCGCCTGCGGCTTTATCTAAGCTGTCTGCTGCAAGGGGAGCTTATATGACTTTATGGGATAATGCTTGACTCTATATACGGTCTNNCTTTATATATGCGGTCTGTTGCACAGTTAGTATATAATTGCTTTCTAGGACCGCAATTGACTTTATATATACGGTCTATTGCACGGTTAGTATATAATTGCTTTCTAGGACAGCAATTGACTTTATATATGCGGTCTGTTGCACTGTTAGTATATAATTGCTTTCTAGGAGAACAATTGATTATCCGGTTTGGGCAGGGAAACGGTAAATACCGTCTTGCGGTTGCCGGATGATACGGTGACATCGCCTCCGTGCAGCTCCACTACTCTTTTCACTATAGCCAGTCCGATGCCGTTGCCTAAGGTGGAGTGGGACTCATCGACCTGGTAAAATTTCCGGAAGATAATCTCCTTAGCCTCCTCCGGTATTTCCTCTCCTATATCGGAGATGGATATAAGGAGCCTGCTCTCAATCTCCGTTATGGTAATTCTCACCTTCCCGCCCTCATCGCTGAATTTAATTGCATTGTCAAGCAGGTTGATCCAAACCTCCCTTAGCAATTCTTCGTTGGCATAGACGGTATATTCGTCAAATGCAAGGTCCGGCTCAATATTCTTCTTGGTCCACTTATTTTCAAGGAGCAGAACACAGTTGCGGATTTGCTCTGAAAGGTTGTATTCCGATGCTCCTGTTAATATCGTCTGGTTCTCTATCTTTGTCAGGTTCAGAACATTGGTGGCCATGGTGGCAAGCCGCATGGATTCTTCTTCGATTATGCTGATATATTCCGCCCTTTGCTCCTCCGACAGATTGCCATGCTTTAAGAGCTTGGCAAATCCTGCAATGGATACAATCGGCGTCTTAAACTCGTGGGAGAAGTTATTAATAAAGTCGGATCGGAGCATTTCCGTCTTCTCAAGCTCCTCTGCCATATGGTTAAAGCTTTCGGTTAATTCCAGTGCCGTAGGATGCCTGTCTAAGAACTTGCCGAAATTCAGGCGCGCCTTATAATCGCCGGAAGCCAGGCGGTTCATGGCATTGATAAAGGAGTTGACCGGCTTAAGGGGTATACGGCTTGTAATCGCTGACATAATGGAGCCGAGAAGTACGCTGGCAATCATTATGTTTATAATTAAATGCTCTATCTTCGGTACATTGTCTCCGTGCTTTAATACTCCCCTTTGTATCAGGAAGATGATAACACTTCCTATTATAAGCATTGTAATAATGAAGGAGCAAAATACTACGGCTGAGAATAATATTGTCAGGGCTAACCGCCGTTTCCTCTCTATTTGTCTCATACGTTTTTCACCGCCTTATACCCGAGGCCTCGAACCGATACTATCTCGAATTCCTCCCAGCCTTCAAACCTCTTTCGGAGCCTGCCTATGTGCACCGTCACGGTTTCCCATCCTGATTCGCTTTCATTTCCCCATATTTCATCCATCAGCTGGATACGGGTGAATATTTTACCCGGATAGGAAAGGAGCTTATAAAGAAGCAAGAACTCCTTTTGCGGAAGCTCCTGGACTTCATTGCCCTTCGTTACCGTAAAGCTGTTATAATCCAGAGTTACATCCCCGATAACGATTCTCTGCTCGGTGGTAATCTGTGCGCGGCGCAAAAGAGCTTTGATGCGCAAGATCATTTCCTCCTCATCGAAGGGCTTGGTCATGTAATCATCCGTTCCCGCAAGAAATCCTTTGCGCTTGTCCTTCGGAAGCTGCCTGGCGGAAACCATAAGAATCGGAAGGTTATTGTTGCTTTCGCGGAGCACTTTTGTAAATTCATATCCATCCATCTTAGGCATCATAATGTCCAGAACCACAAGATCGATATGCTCTCTGTCCATCACTTCAAGGGCTTCCTCACCGTTAGCGGCAGTAAACACCGTAAAGCTTTCCGCTGTCAGCACTGCTTCTATATATCTGCGTGTGTTTTTGTCATCATCAACAACCAGTATACGGACCATGTTCCTCTCCTTGTATTTCGTACTATCTATTAAGCTCCCGGATCTTCGTCACCAGCTTATCGGCCGCCTTAGAATGTGTTGCTTCTGTGGGATGCCAATCGGCGGCATATCCGTCCTCCTGCCTTTGAACGTCAAACTTCAAAAGCTCAATATTATCGTCCCCTGTTTCCTCTATATAAGTATTAACAGCAAGCTCAACTGACGGATAAAGCTGATCTCCCATTATTCCTAATGAACAGATTATTGTTGCATCAGGGTTATGCTCACGGATCTTCTTTATAAAGGCATTATACTCCTGACTGTAGTGGGCAAGCCTGTCTTCCTTGCCCTTGGTGTAGCTGCTGTCGTTAGTACCCAGGTTGATAACTATTATATCCGGCTGCCTCCCGGTAAAATCCCATTTGATGTTCTGCGGCTTTATACCGTCAAAGTTACCGTATGTGAACCCAAGAGTATCATAATACTGAGGTATCGTCTGGGCCGAATTCGGTTCCTCCTGGGTAGTGTAGCCGGATATGATTCCATATCCGCTTAGAGCTACCATGCTGTAATCTGCGTTTAGAATTTCCGCAGTTTTATAGGCAAAGGCCCGGGTTACATCCTCGGTTTTGGTTGAAAAATGGTGGTCACGATCCTCGTCATCCACACCGTATCCGCATGTGATGGAGTCTCCCACAAATTCAATCAGCAGATCCTTTTGCTCCGTGGGTTCGATTTTACCTTCCTCCACATCTATAGAAGCTATTCCGAAGGTTGACATGGCGGCCTCGGAGAGCTTGACTATCCTGATTACAGCTTCCGTGACCTCATCCCCCTCTATCACGGTATAGCTGTTTTTCGGCTTGGTAATCATTTCATCGACTACCCGCTCATCATTAACATATATGCCTATACGTGCATGGTTATCGGTTTGATTTGTAACACTTACGGCATCTCCCTCAATGTTTATCGTGCATTTTTTGCCGCTGAACCTAAATTCAGCACCGGAACCGGAAAATGCACACCAAAGGATATCCTTATTAGAGTAATATGTACGCCCCAGATGCTTTACAGTATCGCTTTTTGCGCTATAGCTCCTGTTCATTTTCTCAACTATCCCCTTATTAGCCTCGTTCTCATTCGCCTCGTTTTCATTTGGCTTGTTTACATTTGCATCGTTTTCATTTGCCTTGCTTTCATTTGACTGATTATCACTTGCCTTATTTTCACTTGCTTCTTTCACATTTGCCTCATTCTTATCCTGCTTGTTCTCACTTGCCCCATTCTGTGCTTCATCCTTATTCAATTCATCTCCGCTTGCCTTAGTATCATTGAGATTAGCCTCCGAAGCCTTATCCGAAGCATCATTTTTACAGGCGCTCAAGAATACGGCAAGCATAATCAAGACAAAACCCAAGGTAACCCTCTTCATATACTCTCCTCCTCATGCAATTACTTTACCCTCTTTTTATATATAATGTGTGCAGCCACACCTGACAGCAATGAGATGATTATTGTCAACATCCATATATAAGCACCCTTATGACTTCTTAAGTAATATTTCTCTCCCTCCGTCATAGCATCCGTAATCTTTAGTATATTGTTGCGTCTGATTATATCTCCCAGTACTTGACCAAGTATGATGCCGATCAGATTACCGGCAGTTAAGAACAGGGATATTATTGTTTTGTTGAACATAGACAATAATATTACCGGAATCCATATATACAAATAATGATTGTGCGCTGTCCATTCAAATAAATAGACATCTGACAGAGCAGTTCGTGACAGGATGTAAATGATAATAAAGGAGGCCAATTGAGCTGATGTAAAGATGATCCTTCCTTTTATGCTCATTTTTCTGAATGGATTGAGCCTCATATTCATAAAGTTGCCTCCCTCACAGGTATTATCACCGGCAGCTTCTGTTACATTTCCATCCGATCTGTAAATTAAAGTCGGAACAGTTAGCTGAACTCGGATCTGCTATTAAATTGAGTCTGTTAATTGAATCGGATTTCTTAATTAAACAGGATCGCATAATTAAATCGAATTTCTTAATTAAATAGGATCTCTTAATTATATCGGATCTCTTATTAAATCGGAGCTATTATATAAAAGCAGCTATACGGATTTATGATACAGATATACGGCTGCTATTTATATTCTAATTATAATTTCCCGCCGCAATAGGGACAATAGCTATAGTTCTCGGGCACATTGGTACTGCAATTTGAGCAATATTTGTAAGGCGAATGGTTGTGAACCGGCCGCAGGTGTTCATTTCTGATCTCAGTGCGGAGATTTTTCTCAAATTCCCTGCCGACGTCAGGGTCCAGTTCATAAAGGCTGCCGCAGCATGAGGCTTTCACATAATACCTGACATTCCACCTGAAGGTCGGTATGAAAAATATGTGAAAGTATCTGTATGACTTGTGAATGTCATACCGGGTCAACCTTCCGCATGAAGGACATTCAATGTTGTTATAAGTCCCTATATATTTATCCTTGTCCTCTATACCAAAGAACGCTATAAAGAACATATGCCTCACTCTTTCCTTTGTCCGTTCTATCTTAATAATATAGCCATAAATGCATAATATCAACTAAAAAAGATAATTGACTAAGCTATAGCTTTAATATAGCTTTGATGTTGCTTCTATATAGCTTTATACAGCTTTAGTATTTTAGTATAGCTTTGATATAGCTTTGATATAAATATAGCTTTGATGTTGCCTTGATGCTGTTTTGATGATGCTTTGATGTTGCTTTGATAATTCCTTGATATTGTTTATACAATTTCACAGCACCGGGTATACATTATTATAATAAAGCCGGGGGATTTCTCCCCCGGTATATTAGTTTCTTATTCTGGTCACACGTTTAGACCTGAGACATTCGGTGCAGACATACATTTTCTTAGCCACACCATTATGATTTACTCTTATCTTTTTAACATTTGGCTTTTGCATATGGTTAGGCCTTTTGCTGACTTGTGACCGTGACATACGAATTTTCTTGCCAAAATTAACAGATTTATTACAAATCTCACATTTAGACATATTTATCAAACCTCTTTCACAGTTATTCTATATATAGTTCATAATGGTTATATTCTTGCAAGGCATTGGTCAAGCTCCTTTCAGAAAATGTTTTATTCTCTGTTCATCATCTGCCGGTATGCATATCGACACATTCTTAATTCATCAAAAAACAGGTGAATAGCAAAAGCTTTTCACCTGCAGATTATATGCAAAAGGTATTAAACACCATATCATATTAAGACTTATCCATATTCCAATGGATGGTCTAATAAACCTGGCATTATTGCTTTGGCAAGGCAGAAAAACCGTTATTCTTAACTTGATAATGCTGAAAAGTACAACAATAAAACCTGTTAAAGACAGGATACTGCTCTATTCAGCTCATATTCAAATGTTCAAGTTAAGCATTAACCGGCATCGGTCTACCTCGCTTTCAATAAATTCTTCATCATAATAGCATATGTGGTAAAATTATGCAATAGTTATATCTCCAACTCAATTCGCTATATCCCCAACTCAATTCGCTATATCCCCAACTCAATTCCGCTGCCATATAAAGCATTCTGCAATATCCTCTTAATAGCTTCAAATTGATGATGATAGTTAGGGGTTGCAGCGGCAAAATTAAGATAATCAATGCAGTACCACACATGAAGAGCATTCTCCAGCTTGTCAAATGCGCTCTTGTCATATTCAGTTTCATAGGAGTCAAGAAAGGCCTTCCGATAAGCATCGGCAGACTTGCTGTCGTAGGTAAGCTTCATCCAGGTGGTCATACGGGCGATGTCGGCCATCCAGCATAGGGATTGTACGTCGTCCCAGTCAATTAACACAATCTCATCCTTATGGACAAGAATATTCTTAGTCGAAAGATCTCCATGGCAAATAACAGGGCTGTAACAATCACAGGCCTTCAGTTTGTCACGGAGATTTTCACGTATTGCATCAAGCTTTCCTGCCTCAACAATATTTTCTTCTCTTAAATAAGAGGTCGCATCATCGAAAATGTCATATATAAACTCTGAAAATGACGTCCAAATGCCTATCCCGCTTCCGGTATAGCCATAGTTTTTTACCTTTATCTGATGCACCTTAGACATGAGCGCCCCAAGCTTTTCGAACAGCTTAATATTCTCGTCGTGGGATAATGTGAGCCTGTCGGCAGTTACCCCCGGAAGAAACTCTTCAATCAGATACCCGTTAGGGAAATTGTCATCCTCCCGATTGAAGGCATAAAGCCTTGCGTGAGGTATGCTGTATTCATCAAGCTTTTGATGAACAAAGGGAAGCTTGCCTTCCTCCGGCCAGTCACGCTGAGCGTAAATCTTGAAAATAAAGGGCCGTGAATCGGTTTCAATTCTGTAAACCTGATTATTGGGAACGTTATCGTACCTATATATGGATCGTACAGGTTTTCCTATGGAATTCTCAAAGGTTTTTATAATAAGATCTGTGTTGTACATTTCACACCTCATTTGGCTTACGTATAATAATCCTAGTCCCTCTTTCTCCCGACATAAAGCATATGCGCACAGCTTCCCCATACTATTTTATTTGAGGATATTGCTTCGAAGATATCAAGCCAGTCCCGGAAGTCCTCATCTGAAAGACTTAAAAGTTTTTCTTCATTTATTAATCCCGGCCCATCCACAGCCATAACCTTCAAAGTCTCCAGATTGAAGCGGGACATGAACTGCTCTATATGCTCGGGATTGAAGAAATATGCATCGGTAAAGCCCTCTCCCGCTTCGGAATCATATCTTCCGTCTTCCAGATACTTAAGAAAACTTACCTTTAACCGGCCGATATTCTGCGGATAGGCCTTAAGGCATTCTATTATCGGAGCATAAGACGATATAAAGGATACAATAAGAGTTCCGCCAGCTTTAAGCAAACCCATGCACTGATTTATTGCTTCCACCCTTTGGCTTTCCTCCAATAAATGATACATGGGCCCCATGCAAAGAACGGCATCATACTCCTTGCCTGAAAGTATCTTATCAAGATAAAGCGCATTTCCCTGAATGCATTCTTTTAATACAACGCCTGCTTCCTTCGCGTGTTCGGCGGCTTGCCCGACCATTTTCTCACACAGATCAACAAGGGTAACCTCATGGCCTTTCCCGGCTAGGTATATGCTGTATCTTCCCGGTCCTCCGCCGACATCCAGGACGGATGCTCCATCCGTAATAAATTTATCCAGGGCTCTCTTGGTCATATCAAATTCAATTCTGTGTCTCTGCAGCCTGCTCCATTCATCATATTCATTATTGTAATACTGCTCAATACGTCCCATGGCAACTCCCCCCTATTATGAGAAAGCCCACAGAATCAAAGCCATGTGATTCCGCGGGCATATATTCCATGTGTACAGCTTCAAAGCTTTATGAAGCTTAAGCATATTTGCCTTTACACAATAACCTTATGAAGTATTTTACATATATTTGCCATCTTGTCAATACATATATGCTGTCTTCATATGAGTCCGGAGATTTATTTAATTATTGCTGCAAAGCCTGTATTACTCAGGTCAGGAGGCCCGATTCAATCTTATCAGGAGGCATATCTCGCCTATTGCTGTATTAATGCAGCAGCTTGTTTTCAGTTCATAATCCTTATCATCATCCAGCTTGCACAGCACCGGCGGCAATATGTCACATTTCACATCGTTGTCTGAAAGTGCTGTAAGGACATTGCCGCTTATGATATTTGCCATCTCCGATACTGCAGATGTCACAAAGGCATCCACCGAATCAAACTGCATGCCGCTCATTATATTTACTATGTTAAGAGATGTCGGAACCGGGAAGCGGTAAATAACCTCTCCGCTTAAGTCCCCCTGAATGCCGACAGAGATATCAACCTCGTCATCACATTTGAATTCTTCCTCCGGTTGAGCGGAAATATCCGAAATGTTGAGCATCAACTGAAATACGTTATGTGTCGCATCGAAAAATACGTTATAAAGATTATTTATCATTTCCGCTCACTCCTTTCTCCCTGGCATAATTTGCAATACGCTGATCTTCCGCAGCCACATGGTTAATCAGCCATGCCAGCAGTCTGCCTCCAAACTGCTGCATCAGATCCTCGTTTTTATTGGATTCTTCGTATTGCTTAGAGACCTCCAGAACATAGTCGACCATATTGTTATGTATCTGTTTATGAGCCTCATATCCGGGATAGCCGATACTTTCCTGGTATTCTTCTTCATCACGGAAATGCTCTACAACATATCCCTTCATAAACTCCAGCGTATCGTTTAGCTGCAGGGCCTTATCGTCCCAGCTGACCCCTGACCGCAAGACCTGCAAAAATGCTTCGACACGCCTGAATAATTCCTTATGCTGCGCGTCTATCAGAGGAACTCCAAGTTCATATTGATCTTTCCATAGCATAGAGCAACATTCCTTTCTTGTTTGGATTCTTTGGAAATGGTTTTGGAAACAGGATTTTAGTAATATAAACCTGCTATCTCTTCGTAAATAAATCACCTATAATTAATTGGTCAGTTGGTATATGATTTTATTGATAACAATTACTAATTTTAAAATATATAAACAATAGTAACCATTTTATATAAAAAAATCAAGTGTTGCTTTTTTAACGATCGTTTACTCGTGAAAAATAGCATGCACTTGAACTTAGAATATAGTATAGAATTTTACCGGTTTCATTTAGTAGTTATATTATCAGTTCTGCCTTATATACTATTGCTGCATTCCCGGATATTTTTATCTCAAATGGTTCATTATCGGCAATATGTACTCCAATAAAGACAGAGCCTTTACGTTCCATAGCTTCACCTTGAATTGTCTTAAAAGAAAAGCATCTATTATTATGCTTAACTAATTTATTATGAACCAAATAAGCTCCTAATGCACTATTTGCATTGCCTGTTACCGGATCTTCATTAACTCCATATGCAGGAGCAAACATTCTTGCATGAACTAATGCATCTGTATTTGTTATGGTAAATACAAAAAAGCCACTAACTCCTATTTTAGTACTAAGCTCTGATATCATATCCATATTTGGATTTAATTGATGCAATGCTTCTATAGAATTAACAGGTATAATAACTTTTGCATTACCTGTGGATACAACCTGTATTGGATATCCTTGCTTTAATTCATTTTTATCGATTTTCTTCATGTTATCATCAGAAAGTCCATCGGCATTGATAACAACTCCGGCTTGATTCCCGGTAAACTTTTCTTTTGTAAATGCATCTACTAGATAAAGTTTATAAGATTTCATTTAAAGTATCCTTTCAGGAGCATTAATATTATTTAATGTTTTTCATAGTCAGTCCTGGAAATCCTCTTCCATATGACTCATAAACTGTTCTTAAACTATGTGTTACTGTGATCATAAGCGTGATTCAATCTTATCAAGAGGATTCATGGCTTCTATTCCAGATATCTGATTGCCAAAGGCTTTGAAGGTTCCTTCATATCCGGCGCTTTATCTGCCCCTGCTGTGGCCGGACTGTATCCCTTCTTCCATGGTTCTGCCATCCTCGGAGAACTTATTCCATGGGCTTTATCCATTACTGCCTTTTACGGTTTCTTTCATCACTCCGGAAGTATGGCTTCCTTCATACACTCTTTTTCAGTTTCTTCCGGTATCCTGTTTTTCCAGACAGTTTCTCCGCCAATACATATGCAGAATTTTAAAGAATTTGATGGACCTGATTCGTCAGTTTCATCTTTCGTCCCCACCTTTCTCATCTCCAGACATTAAAAAAGAGTTAAAGATGCGCTGGATCTCATAGAAACTATGGCTCCAACCCCATACCCCGTTTCTATGGACATGTTCTCACATGGATTCTGCACATATTTAACCCTTTAGGCACTTTCCAGCATACCATGTGCAGTCCGTCTCGCTGTACCCTTGAAAAGGCTTTCTATAATGTAATCCCTGCTCAGAAAGAATATAAGGATATACTTTCTGAATCAAGAAAAGGAATCAATATCACTAAAAATGAGGTGGCGCATCTGGACATGATCATAAGCCCTCTGATCCGAAAAGGACAGTCTATCCATCACATATGCGTAAAGAATAAGGACTCTATCATGTGCAGCGAAAAGACAATCTACAATTATGTTGGTTACAACATCTTCTCGGCAAGGAACATTGACCTTCTCAGAAAGGTCAGATACCGTCCCCGTAAGATAAAGTGCTGCTACAAGATAGACAAAGCCTGCCGTATCGGACGAACTTACAATGATTTCCTTACACACATGACAGCCCATCCCGATGCCCCCGTTGTGCAGATGGACAGTGTAGAAGGAACAAAAGGAGGAAAGATTCTTCTTACCCTGCTTTTCGTTGAAGCAGAGATGATGCTCGCATTTCTGCGGAATGCCAATGACTCATGGTCTGTTATCGATATTTTTGACAAGCTCTATATAGATATTCCTCCATTCCCTTTTCAACTCAATACGGCTGATACAAAGGCATGTTATACGCATGAATCCAATTCCACATTATTTAAGAATCAGTGACATTAGGACCTTTTATATGACTTCTAGGACAGAGCAAAACAAGATTAGAAGGTGTATCCTCACCCCCTAAAGGCTCTGGTATAATATGACATCTTTCTAATGATATTTTGCATCCACATCGCCAACATCTCTCTTTGGCTTCTGCTAAATCAATATATGAGCCATTTTCATTAATTTTAGCAAACCAATAATCTACATTTTCTTGATGCTTTGTCTTATTTTCTTCCTTTTTCGTTTGCTGTCCCTATAATATTTTTCAAACTAATAATTTACTTATTCGATATTATAACTCTTATTATACTATATATTGCCAATATTTTCATTATTAATATTGTACTTTTGTATTTTATGTCAAAATTATTAACATATTTTTTATAATAAAGATGCCGCCAATTAAGAAGCTTTTTCCTCTTAACTAACGACATTATAACTCTGTCCTAAATCCAGTCTACGCACATAACCTCGATAAAGGCATAAAAACATATAGACCGTCCCATCTTGAATCACTTCTATCTATCAATACTTCTTCGCAACCTTATACGTATAAACCACATCAACTATAACGATAATCAACAATACCCCTATACTCCCTGCAAAGCATAGCCATCCGCCTGTGAACAGGCAAATAAGAATTATAATCGCACCCGCAATAATGAAAGAAATCCCCCCAAACCTCTGGCTTTTCTTCCATGTGGTTTCATTCTTCATGCTCCAGGTTGTTCTAAGGCCGATCATTGAATTCATATGCACTTTTGGCATTAAGCATCCCATAACAATTATGAACACTCCCAGAACAGTGAACATAAGCTGCATAAGGTCTATTGGGACAGATGACAAATCCTCTACCCTGTAGAAGTCTGTAAACAGGAAGTAGAGATTCATAACGTTAAACAGCGCTAACATTCCGATGCCGGCTATTATAACAATACCTTCATTGCTTTTCCCATCTGTCTCTTGTTTTGCTGCAATTTTAGCCATGCCCAGCATAAATAAACCCATAAGTATATTAATGACAGGGAAAATAAAGGTTTCATATTTGCTGCCCCATCGGGTAACCTGATTATTGAAGCCATAGTGTGCAGGTATCTGATCCGGCAGAAATGGCAGTGCAACCAAGGTGACCACTAAAGGTAGAAACATAAGAATATAGTATATAGTCTTTTTAGCTTTCATTGCTGATTTTCCTCCTCTCCCTTAATTGACTAAGTTTATATGTTACATTAAAAGATACCCTGATAAAATACTTAAGATAACCTTTCTTCTTTCATATAATAATGGCGTATCGATAGCATAGCCGTAACCCGGATGCTTTTACCTGGGCTGCAGTTTCTTCTGCCATAGCTGCATATAATAGCTCACCCTAAATCCTAATGATAGATAAAACTGCTGATCGGAGCCCACATATATCCTGTTTGCTCCCATTTTAATAACTTTGTTTATCGCCTCATAAACTACTGCCTTTCCAAGGCCCATTCTTCTATTCTTTGGCATTGTTCCTACCGGTTCCAGTATCCCGATTTTATTCAGGTCGTCGTACCAGATACCCGCAAATGATGCAATTTCACCTTTTTGGTCCAGAATTGACAGGTCAAGCTCCGGCAGATAATCAGGGGCATTTCTTAATGCCCTGTAACAACGCTCGGCACAGTCATCGTCCGGGCCGTCCTCCTTATAATAGCCAAATGCACGTCCATGGGCGAAGCCTTTCCGGCAGTCGCTGACTTCATTTGCATCTGCAAGCCTAAATCCTTCAGGCAATTCTACCTTAAAGCAGCTTGACACATCCATGAAGGACATAGGTTCCTTCCACTCCTGCAGCGTATAATCTCTTTCTATCAGATGTCTTCGGATCTGATGTGCATCCTCACTGATCCTGACATTGAGAATTGTTCCTTCCTCAGTCGTAAGGGGCAATGCGCTTTCCGCATAATCTATCAGTTCATTAATAAATTCATCGGTTAAGCTTATATCTCCCAGCTGCAGGAAGGCTTCGCCTTCTTTCTTGTTTAATGCTTCGCCCTCCGAACAAACTACTGCGACAATCTCGTTATTCTCATCTTCCCAGATTCCTACGGTTTCAGGCCAGCTATCAGAGGTGCCATGCATTATCTGGCTAAAATATTTGCAGAAATTCCAGCGATCTATCAGCCAATTCGTGTTAGAAGGACATTTCTTTAAAGTTTGCTTCAGGAAATCTCTTATTCTTATAAAGTCCCTGTCTTCATATGCTTTTCTTGTAAATGTCATAATATTTTCGCATCCCTTTATGTATTTTTTCTGAGCCCTTCCAGATACTCCACTATATCCCTGGCCTTTGGCGGACAGCCTTTTATACATTTATCAAACCCTGAAGTACATGAGCCGATACCTATCCCGTCCAGCCGTTTATTCTTATAATTCTGTCCTATGTACAGTTCATCATGCAATTTATTCAAAAGGCCCTTTTCATCCAGCCTCTCCAGTGCATATATAAGGCTTCCGTAGCAAGCAGAGCAGGCGCTGTCCTCAATAACATGCCCGGATAGCTGCTGAACTCTTCTTGATGGTACTATTTTTCTTGAACCATTATCCTTAT
>DCTS01000067.1:0-5532 GCA_002329645.1 Lachnoclostridium sp. UBA1434
GTTATCCCTTCTTCAGAAAATATTAAGGATTATTTGCTGTGCTATAATTAATTAGTTACATATATAGATATATATGTAACTAATTAATTATAGCACAGCAAATAATCCTTAATATTTTCTGAAGAAGGGATAACGTAATTGCCTTTATGCATATGAAATGGTAAAATAAGGTGATGCAATATTGTGTAAGGTTTAGATAAAGGAGGAATGCATATGAAAAACAAGCTTATTAAGTCGGTACTTGCTTTATCAACATGTGTACTGTTAATTATAAATACCGGGTATCCGGCCATACTTTATGCATCGGAAGCAAACGGACAGGATCAGGTTATTCCTGTAACGGATATAAGTGTATTTCCCGAAAGCCTGATATTGGAGATAGGTCAGATCCATATGATTTCTGCATCCGTTGAGCCGGCGAACGCAACAGATAAAACTGTTACCTGGCGCTCCTTTGATGAAGATATTGCAACTGTGGATAGTGAAGGTGTGGTCACGGCGGTTAATTACGGGATCACTGTGATTGAAGCATCTGCAGGAGAGAGGCATTATGACTATTGCATAATCAGGGTAGATGATGCTGCCAATACCCGTCATAAGATTAGCGGAAGGTTGTATTCCGGTGTAAACGGATCCCTGGTGACTTATGCCAATGTAACTCTTACAGACAAGGATGGCAACAAAAGCCGGGATTATGTTTCGATTCTCGGAGAATTTGAATTCAATGTTAAGAACGGAACCTATACACTTGAGATATATGAGATAAACCAGGGATACTATAAAAAGGAAATTACGGTGAACGGCAATGATATTGAGCTGGGAGACATATTACTGGACGGATATTATATCAGGGGATTCATTACATCACAGAGCAGGCCGCTTGAGGGAGTATTGGTCTATACTTATGTGAATAAGGATGAGCTTAGGTGGTGTATTACAGATGAAACAGGATTCTATTACATGGACAGACTTACCGGCAACCTTTGGTATAATATTGAGATAACGGATCCCAACTACGTTCCGTCACCTGTAAAGGAATACATTTTTTCAGGCCGGCAAAATAACATGCTGTTAAATAAGGCTGATCCTTTAACATTCACTGTGAATAAGAAATATAAGGATGATCTTACTGGAATGGCCTTGACTAAGCTTACGGTTTCGGATATATTTACCAACCCGGATTATTTAAATGTTAACCTGGACAGCTTATACAGCAGGAATTCGGAGGACAAATCAGGAAACGGCAATGCTTATATCTGGGACGGACACGGTAATCTTCCGGTGATGAGATCAAATGGTGCCAGGTGGGCCGATCTGTATAATGCTCTCGGCCTGGGAGAATGGAAGGCAGCCGTGAGCAGCCGGGACGAGGCTTCAGGCTTTTCGGGAACCGCATTCTATAACGAGGATTTAGAGAATATCGTCATAGCATATGCCGCTGTAGATAATACTCAGCAGGACACCTCTAATGCAGACTTAACAGAGCATTACAGCAGGCTGTTTGCCAAGGCCCTGGAATTCTATAATGAGGTTATAAACCTTAAGGAGATGGAGGGCTATAAGATAAGCTTCCTTACCGGATACGGTCTGGGCGGAAGTCTTGCGGAATATGTATCGCTGTGCAACGGGACCGATGCCATAACCTTCAATACACAGGAGTTGGCAAGTGTGCTCCCTGATGATATACTGCTTCCGAAAAAAGACACATCAGATAAGGATGACACCATAAGAAGAAGGCATGTAAATTATCATTCAGATAGTTATAATAATGTAAAAGATTCTAAGAAAAAAGCAGCGGAAAGCATCATACCGGCTACTGCAAGAGAGTGCTTCGGACATGATATTCAGGTTGCTGCAACGATTATCGGGTCATATAAGTACACCTCCTGTGATAATACGGACTGGGCAATGCAGATGGAAAGCATAATGACTGTTGAAGACGGTCAATTCAGTCTTACGGCTGAATATGACGATGCAGCTGAATAAACAGGTTACGCATTCTTGTGACTATAATCATTAGAAAGTAATTATTATTATTTGATTAGTGCTTGTTTTTTTAGTTGACCTGCACCCCCTGCATAATAGTATAATAGAGCTGTAACAATATAATGGATGATGGATGGAGGTATGCATATGAGGAAATTTGAATGTTCGGCATGCGGTTATATCTATGATGAAGAGTTGGGCGATCCCGATGGCGGAATCGCTCCGGGAACAAAGTGGGAGGACGTGCCTGATGATTGGGTATGTCCCGTATGCGGAGTAGGTAAGGACGCTTTTGAAGAAATTAATTAATTATGCAGAGGCTGCCGGAGATATGATGTTGCCTTAATAACAGATTATTTCCGGCAGCCTCTTGTTATTTATCAGGGTATAAGCCTGAGGCTTTATCAGGTTATTGGTCTGAGACTTTTACAGGTTATTGACGTGAAGCGTTAACAGGTGTCAGCTTAAACTCACGGTTGACAGCCCGGATGAAGAAGCTTATAATTATGCATGTCATATGATACTTTCCTGCTTTAGAGAAAAGCGGGTTTTTTTATAGTGGAGGTGCGTTATCATAAGACTTAACCGATTTTCCAGAACCGAACTGCTATTTGGAAAAGAAGCTATGGATAGATTGAAGTCGGCTCATGTAGCCGTATTCGGTATAGGAGGTGTCGGCGGATATGCTGCGGAAGCCCTGGCACGCGCAGGTATCGGCAGTATTGATCTGATAGATGATGACAAGGTATGCCTGACCAACATTAACAGACAAATTATTGCGACACAGAAAACCATAGGCAGATATAAAGTAGATGTAATGAAGGAGCGTATTCTTGAAATTAATCAGGAGGCCAGGGTAAGGGCATTCTGTTGTTTCTTCAGTTCAGAAACTGCTGATCAATTTGATTTTTCCGAATATGATTATGTGCTGGATGCCATTGATACGGTATCGGCTAAAATTGAGCTTGTACTCAGGGCACAGGAGAAGAACACTCCTATAATTAGCTGCATGGGAGCCGGCAACAAGCTTGATCCCACAAGGCTTGAGGTTGCAGATATATATAAGACGTCGGTATGTCCCCTTGCGAAGGTCATGAGAAAGGAGCTTAAGCTCCGAGGCGTGGAAAGCCTGAAGGTGGTATATTCAAGGGAACCTGCGCTTAAACCTATGGAGGATATGGAAGGCAGCTGCAGGGAAAACTGCGTATGTCCGCCGGGAACGGTGCGCAAATGCACTGTAAGACGCCAGATACCGGGAAGCAATTCCTTTGTGCCGCCTGCAGCAGGCCTTATAATGGCAGGCGAGGTAATTAAGGCCATAGGCGGACTGTCCGATAATATTTAACACTTGTTTTTATTGAGGATTTGAGATAAAACATATGAAATAAATATAAGTACGAAGGGATGATAAATATGGGAAAGATACCAACCAGGGACGAAGCCTGGGAGCTTCTGAACGAGTATAACAAGGAGGAATTCCATCTTAAGCATGCAAGAGTTGTGGAAGGAGTCATGAAATACTTTGCAAGGGAGCATGGCTATGGGGATGAAGTTGATTTCTGGGGACTTGTCGGATTGCTGCATGATCTGGATTTCGGAACATATCCCGAGGAACACTGCAAAAAGTCCCAGGAGATAATGCGGGAACGCGGACTTGATGAAAGGCTTATCCATGCGACTGCAAGCCATGGCTATGGAATTTGCTCCGATATTAAGCCTGAGCATGAGATGGAAAAGGTACTATATGCGGTAGATGAGCTTACCGGCCTTATAGGTGCCGTGGCAATCATGCGCCCGTCAAAAAGTACCATGGATCTTGAGCTTTCCTCTGTCAAGAAGAAGTATAAGACACCTAAGTTTGCTGCGGGATGTTCAAGGGAGATAATTGCAAACGGAGCGCAAATGCTGGGATGGGAGCTTGACGACTTGATTGAAAGGACCATATCGGCATTAAGGGAAGTTGAGAAGGAAACCGGTCTTGTATAGATATAAAGCATATTATGTTGGCTGTCTGTTTTCGACAGGCAGCCATTGTTTCTTAAAAATAATGCATGGAGGATAGGCTGTCATCTGTGACGGCGCAGGATATGGCGGGATTAGGAACACTGGGAAATATAGCTGCCATCCTATTGGGGTCGGCTATAGGTATATTAATAAAGGGCGGGCTGAAAAAGAAGTTTCAGGATACAATAATGAATGCCCTTGCTCTGGCAGTAATGTTCATTGGAATAAGCGGCACCCTTCAGGGTTTAATGATTGTCAAGGATGGCAAGCTGGAAACAGGAAGCATCATGCTTGTGATAGTATCCCTTGCACTTGGAGCATTTATCGGAGAAGCGATAGATATTGAAGCAAGGCTTGATCGTGTGGGTGAATGGCTGAAGAAGAAGCTTAAAGTAAAGGATGGTAAGGATAAAGGCTTTGTTGAGGGCTTTGTGAGCAGTTCACTGCTGTATTGCGTCGGAGCAATGGCAATTATAGGTTCGCTTCAGGACGGATTATCCGGGGATCCCTCCATGCTGCTTGCCAAGGGTTTTATAGACGGAGTGGTTTCTATATTCTTTGCATCCACGCTTGGGATAGGCGTATTCTTTTCGGTTATTCCCGTGGGGATTTATCAGGGTATCATTACTTTGTCCGCAAGATACATAGAGCCATATTTATCCGACAAGCTCATATCTGATGTGTCTGTTATCGGTTCAATTATAATATTCGGTATAGGAATCAATATGTTATTCGGCAAGAAGATAAGATGCGGCAACCTGCTTCCTGCCGTCCTTGTACCCGTCGTATATGAGATTATCCTTAATTTTATCAAGTAATAACCCGACATTATGAAGTAAGGCAGATAGATTATAAAATTCGATGTATTTTTATAAAATTATGTTGACAATACAAGTATAATTGTATACAATAAAACAAATTTATTTTTCAGGGCTTAATTAAGCCCGAATTTTTTAGGATGGTGAGAGTGTACATGGATCAAAGAAAAGTGTTTATCAATCCCCATAACAACCTGCTTCAGTTAGAGGAGCCTATCTATCCCCTTGTTGAGCCGGAGGAACCGAATACCTTCCGGAATCTTTTTCCGTATGATGAAATACCAAGGATTGCTTTTAACGACAGGATAGTTCCTCATAATTTTCCGGAAGAAATATTCATTACCGATACGACCTTCAGGGATGGACAACAGTCAAGGGCGCCGTACACAACAGAGCAGATTGTCACAATCTTTGATTACCTGCACCGTCTGGGAGGCCCCAAGGGAATAATAAGACAGAGTGAATTCTTCCTTTACAGCAAGAAGGACAGGGATGCCGTCTACCGCTGTATGGAAAGGGGATATAAATACCCTGAGATCACTTCATGGATCAGAGCCAGCAAAAAGGATTTTGAGCTGGTGAAGGAAATAGGCATGAAGGAAACAGGGATTCTTGTAAGCTGCTCGGATTACCACATATTCTATAAAATGAAGATGACACGAAGGGAAGCCATGAATCAATATCTTACTATAGTAAGGGAATGCCTTGAAACCGGCATTTCAGC
>DCTS01000067.1:5540-55868 GCA_002329645.1 Lachnoclostridium sp. UBA1434
TGGAGGATATAACCCGCTCGGACATCCACGGCTTTGTCATTCCTTTCTGCTCGGAGCTTATGAAGCTAAGCAAGGAATACAACATACCTGTTAAAATCCGGGTTTGTGACACCATGGGTTATGGAGTTAACTTCTCCGGTGCGGTAATACCCCGCTCGGTACAGGGAATTATATACGGCTTAATTGCACATGCGGGAGTTCCTTCAAAGTGGCTTGAGTGGCACGGCCATAATGATTTTTATAAGGCAGTAACGAATTCAACCACCGCCTGGCTTTACGGGGCTTCCGGCGTCAACTGCTCACTGTTCGGTATTGGTGAGAGAACGGGCAACACCCCGCTTGAGGCAATGGTCTTCGAATATGCCCAGCTTAAGGGTACGCTGGATGGCATGGATACTACGGTTATTACGGAGCTGGCTGAATATTACGAGAAGGAGATCGGTTACAAGATACCCTCAAGGACACCCTTTGTCGGCAAGAATTTCAATGTTACAAGGGCAGGAATACATGCAGACGGACTACTTAAGAATGAAGAGATCTATAATATCTTCAATACGGAGAAGTTCCTTAACCGCCCTGTACTTGTATCGGTGTCAAACACCTCGGGACTGGCCGGCATAGCTCATTGGATCAATACATATTATAAGCTTAAGGGAAACAGGGCATTAGATAAGAAGCATCCTATAGTCGAGAAGATCAAGGAATGGGTCGATGTCGAATATGATAACGGCAGGGTGACGGTAATGACCGACAGCGAGTTGTGCGAATTAATCGATAAAGCACAGAAGGAGTCGGGTATCAGCCTGCTTACGGATGACAGGCAGGAGTCCTGAACTAATATTTACCATGTATACATACCGAAAGTAAATCGGCAGCAGCCAATACATCATCCGGTAAGGTTGACAGGGTTATCCATAGGGCTTAAAATAATAATCAATACGGCTTATACGGCCGATTTATTAAAAAGATATGGAGGATACGACATGACAGCAGCTGATAAGATCGAAGCCGCAAAAGAGAGATTTGGACTACTTCTTAAGGAGCAGCTTGAAAGAGTTGAGAAAATGAAGGCGCAGGGCGGCTTTATTGATTACAAGGCACTTGACAGGATTATTATCGGAGTATGTGCAGGTGACGGTATTGGACCTGCAATTACCAGGCAGGCAGAAAGAGTGCTTCAATATCTCCTGAAGAAGGATATAGAAAGCGGTCGAGTAGAAATCAGGGATATAGAAGGGCTTACTATTGAAAGAAGAGCCGCCGAGAATGCCGCAATTCCTCCGGCAGTGCTTGAAGAAATCAAGAAATGCCATGTAATCCTTAAGGGGCCCACAACTACGCCAAGAAAGGGAGACCCCTGGCCTAACGTGGAAAGCGCCAACGTTGCTATGAGGAAGGAGTTGGACCTGTTTGCCAATGTAAGGCCTGTCCGTATTCCGGAACAGGGTATCGACTGGACATTTTACCGTGAGAATACCGAAGGCGCTTATGCTCTCGGCAGCAAGGGAGTAAATGTTACAGAGGATCTGGGTGTTGATTTCACGGTTGTGACGACACAGGGCTGTGAACGCATAATCCGTGCAGCTTTTGAATTTGCCAGGGCAAATAAAAAAACCAGAGTAACGGCTGTTACCAAGGCCAATATAATAAAGACTACGGATGGTAAATTCCTTGATATATTCAGGGAAATAGCCGCAGAATATCCCGAGATAACCGCAGATGACTGGTATATCGATATCATGACAGCCAAGCTGGTGGACGAGAAGCGCAGAAAGGATTTTCAGGTTGTGGTGCTGCCTAATCTGTACGGAGATATCATTACCGACGAGGCTGCAGAATTCCAGGGCGGAGTCGGAACTGCCGGAAGCGCCAATATCGGCAAGAGATACGCCATGTTTGAAGCAATCCACGGCTCGGCTCCGAGAATGGTACAGGAAGGCCGTGATATATATGCCGATCCCTGCAGCATGATACGTGCAGGCGCAATGTTGCTTTCACATATCGGATATACTTATGAAGCTGATCTTCTGTACAGGGCGCTTGACGTATGTACTGTAACCGAGAAGAAGCTGGTGATTACAGGCCGCGATACGGGAGCAACAGGAGCGGAGTTTGCCGATTATCTGATGGATACGATAGAAAAAATGAAGAATGAGGAGGCTTAATCCTTGGAAGAATTTGATCTTCGCAAAGAAGTTACAGACAGGTATTCTTTGAGAGGACGCGTATATAATAAGATCAGGGAGGATATCCTGGCGGGCAGTTATCAGGAGAATGAGGAGCTTAGGGAAAATACCCTGGCACAGGAGCTGGGTGTAAGCCGGACGCCTGTCAGGGAGGCTCTCAGACAGCTTGAGTTGGAAGGGCTTGTAACAATTATTCCAAACAAGGGAGCTGCGGTTACAGGCATAACCTCCAAGGATATACATGATATCTACATGATCCGTTCCTATCTGGAAGGTCTGTGCGCAAGATGGGCATGCGAGCACATCACCGCAGCCCAGATTGAGGCATTGGAGGAAACCCTTTATTTATCTGATTTTCATGCCAGAAGAAGCAATTTTGAGCAGCTTGTGGAGCTTGATAATAAATTCCATGACCTGATATATAAAGCCTCGGGCAGCAAGATACTTGATCATGTGTTGTCAGATTTTCATCATTACGTGGAAAGGATTCGCAAGATTACCCTCTCACGGCCGGCCAGAGCCAAAAACTCCAGCAAGGAGCATGCAGCAATTCTGGAAGCAATTAAGGCAAGGGATGGAGAGCTGGCAGAAAAGCTTGCCAATGAGCACATAATAAATACAATGAAGAATATAATTGAACAGGGCTTGTAAAGCCCTGTTTTATAATCATTAAAAAATTTTAGCGCCTTCCTGCAGGACTGCAATAAAAACCTGCCGGGAGGCGTTATATATATAGAGTGATTGCTCTATTAACACTGTAATATATACAGAATTTGTTTACATATATAGAAACATACAGTAAAATAAGTTGGGATAATACATGATAACTGAGTGGTTACACAAAGTAATAAAACAATCAATTGCCTGATATATGATGGGAGGTGCAATAATATAAAAGCATTCGGATATCAATATGACAGTGAGAATTTAATCGAGCTGCAGGAGGTCACTTTTATGGTGGATAAGATAGAGCTAGAAAAGATCATAAAATTTCTGCAACAGGTTAAAGAGGAACATAGTAAAATAAATAATGAAACAGAGTACTGTCATTCACATTATCGTGACTGGGACACTGAGTGGAAGGATGAAACAGCAGATTTTATTATAGTCACAACCTCTAAAAGTGAATAATTATCAATATTAAAACAGGCGGCCGCCATCAGCGACCGCCAAAACTTTATTCCACCAGCTTCTCCCACTGTTCAAGAAGCTCTATAAGCCTTTCTTCTATGGCGCTTTTTTCATTATGAAGCTCAAGAAGCCTCTGGGCATCGGTACAGATATCCTCTCTGACCAACAAGTTGTCAATTTCAGCAGACCTGGCTTCCAGGCGGTGTATTTCATCCTCTGTTTTTTGAAGCTCATTCTTTCTTTTCCTGATTCTAGCTTGTTCCTCCTTCTGCATAAGCCAGCTCAGCTTGCTGTCCGGCATTGACGCATCCGATTCTTTATCTTGCTGGTTTATGCCCGTACCCTGCCTTAAGGGGAATGTACCGGGCTGCCCCGGACCGGAAGCTGAATGTGACGAAACAGAACCAGATTGTGTCGAATCAGAAACAGACCGCACCATATTGGATCCGGGGCGTACTGTTCCTGAAGCATTTGGTCTCAAAGCAGAAGCAGTCCCTGCGCCGGAATTGCCACTACTTCCCAAATATACTGCCTCCATATGGGGCTTTTTCTCAAGGTAGTAATCGTAATTGCCAAGATAATTAATAAGAGTCCTGTCAGTAAGGTCCAGTATCCTAGTGGCTGTCTTGTTAATGAAATAACGGTCATGTGACACATAAAGGACAGTGCCTTCATAATTATTAATTACATTTTCAAGTATTTCCCTGGATGCTATGTCAAGATGGTTTGTAGGCTCGTCGAGGATCAGAAGATTAGCCTCGGAGAGCATGAGCTTTGCAAGGGATACGCGGCCCTGTTCGCCGCCGCTGATATCCTTGATCCTTTTGAATACATCGTCCTCCGTGAAGAGGAAGGCGGCAAGTATATTCCGGACGGTTGTGTTGTCAAGGTAGGGATATGCATCCTGAAGCTCGTCAAACAAGGTTTTCTCACCATCCAGCACCTGATGCTCCTGATCAAAGTATCCGATGCTCACATTGGTCCCAAACCTTACCTCGCCTGCATCCGCCTTAAGAAGTCCGGTAATTATCTTAAGCAGGGTGGTCTTGCCCGTGCCGTTATTGCCGATTATAGCCGCTTTTTCACCGCGCTTGAGCTCGAAGCCTATGTCTTCAAACAGGCAGAGGCTGTCAAAGGATTTGGACATACCCTTTACGGACAGGACATCATTGCCGCTTGTTATGCGAGGCTTAAGGGTAAAGCGTATATGCTCGCTGTCTGTGGGCTTGTCTATCCTTTCAATCTTGGCAAGCATTTTTTCCCTGCTTTCTGCTCTGCGGATGGATTTTTCCCTGTTGAAGGAGCGAAGCTTTGTAATAACATCTTCATGATGCTTTATTTCCCTCTGCTGGGTAAGGTACTGCTTCAGCTGTGCATCGCGAAGAAGAGACTTTTTATGGGCATATTCGGTATAATTGCCTTCATACATCCTGGCTCTTGTATTCTCAATCTCTATTACCTTGGTAACTATTTTATCAAGAAAATACCTGTCATGGGCCACTACGATTACTGCTCCGTCATAGTTGAGAAGATAGGTTTCAAGCCAGGCAACCGACTGCATATCCAGATGGTTTGTCGGCTCGTCAAGCAAGATAAGATCGGGCTTTGAAAGCAGCAGCTTTCCAAGTGCAAGACGGGTCCTTTGCCCTCCTGACAGGGTGCTTACGGGCTTGTCAAATTCCTCTTCTGTAAATGACAGGCCCTTTAATATTCCGGTAACCTCGCTTTTGTAAGCATAGCCGTTCTTTAATTCGAATTCCTGCATCAGGCGAGTGTAGGTATTAAGCATGGCATTAAGCTCATTGCCCGATGCATGCTTCATATCCAGCTCAAGAGCCCGGATTTTAGAATCCAGGTCGATTATATCCTGTTTAACGGAAAGCATTTCCTCATATATGCTGCTGTCATTAGAGAGCTCCTGCTGCTGGGCCAGGTAACCCACCGTACTGCCCTTTGATAAAATTACATTACCCTCGTCTGCACTTAATTCACCGATAATAATCTTAAGCAGGGTGGACTTGCCGCAGCCGTTGACACCAACGATCGCAGCCTTTTCCCTGTCATTTATATGGAAAGACACATCCTTAAGAACCTCTACAGTGCCAAAGGATTTACTGATATTATTACATGCTAAAATCATACTTACCATCCTTTATTAATCCGGCCGCATTAAACTGCATCATATACTTTATAAAGTATAGGCAAGCCATTCATATGTTGACGAGAATAGATCAAGACCGCTTATATGGCAGCAAATAGAAGCTGATGCCATTTTTACAGCAGAAGATTAGCCTTAGTCAACACTTAATATGGCAGCAAGTATAAAACCAAAAAAATTATGCTATACCTTTGCGGCGCCATCTGATATTTTATCACAAGCAGTCGATTTAGTAAAGAAAAGGCACAATATGCGGCTAATTAAGGTTTGTTATGTAAAGGAAAGTTAGATTGACTTATTCTTAACAATTAAATATAATTAGCTTATAGAATTATTACAGAGGAGGTATGATCCTTGTACAAGAAGGAAATTTCCAAGGCAGTAATCAACAGGTTACCCAGATATTACAGATACCTCAGCGATTTACTTGAGAAGGATGTTGTCAGGATTTCATCCAAGGAATTGAGTGAGAGAATGAATGTCACAGCATCCCAGATAAGGCAGGATTTGAACAACTTTGGCGGCTTTGGTCAGCAGGGCTACGGCTATAATGTAGAGTATCTTCATTCAGAGATAGCCAAGATACTTGGACTCGACAGGATATACAACCTCATAATCATCGGAGCAGGCAATCTGGGACAGGCTCTTGCCAATTATGCAGACTTTGAACGCAGGGGTTTTCATGTAAGCGGAATATTTGATGTCAATCCCCGGCTAAAAGGTTTATCCATTCGCGGTATTGAGATAATGATGATGGAAGAACTGGAGAGCTTTGTAAAAGAGAATTCCATCGATATTGCAGCAATTACGGTACCGAAGTCCAAGGCGCCGCAGTTGGCCCAGGAGCTGGTTAACATGGGAATCAAGGCAATATGGAACTTTGCGCCGACTGATCTTCACCTGCCGAAGGAGGTTACGGTAGAAAATGTGCATCTGTCCGACAGCTTGATGAAATTATCCTACAGGATTTCGGAGAGGGACAAGGCGTAGCAATAGATAAGCAGAAAGGGCCGGTGCTTGCATTTGGCTAAAAAACAACAAAAGGTTTCCAAACTGGATATTATCATTAAGAATAGGAAGCTCCCTATTCTGACTCTTGATGCCCGCTGGCATCAATTATTTCCTGAGGATACTAAGAGTACCGAATTAAAAGCTCTTGAACAGAGACTGAACAACCTGCTGAAAAGGCAGGGCAAGCTTATAAATGATATTAAGGAAATGAAGCATGCCAAAAGCGGCCTTATTAAGGACATTGTAGTCAACATGGACATTGGCAACGATATTCTGGGCAAGCATAAGGAAAAGAAGCTTGACAGGAATAAACGGCTTATCCAGGAATTAAGCGATAAGATTAAGAAGTCGATGGACGAGTTGTCCAATATCCCGTTTCAGATAAAGGAAGTCAACGAGGAGCTTATGGCTGAAAGCGCCAGGGCATGCCTTGAGCGTTTTCATTCCAATAAGAAGGATATTGCCGCAATTGAACAGAGGATAAAGGAAATGAGGGATGAGCTTAAGGTCAAGATTTTGGCAAAGCAGGATATGGAAACCATGAACACCGGGATATATACTTATTTACATGATATCCTGGGAGCTGATGTGATGGAGATCTTTGAGAAGGAATACGGGGGAAAATAGCTTTTACATATGGTCTGCTTAATAAATTAAGGAACGGTGGGGTCATGATAATCGGAATTGGAGTAGATCTTATCGAGATAGAGAGGGTCTCCGAAGCAATCAAAAAGGATGCATTTGCCAAAAGATGCTTTACCGACAGGGAGATATGCCTGATTGACGGGAATGCTTGTAAGGCAGCGGATAATTTTGCCGTGAAGGAAGCAGTGGCAAAGATGCTAGGTACCGGATTTTCCGGCATTTCCCTGAAGGATATTGAGGTTTTGCGTGACGACAGGGGCAAGCCCTATGTCAATATGACCGGAAGGGCGGCAGATCTGGCTAAGGAGCAGGGTATAACGGATGTCCATGTCTCAATAACAAATACCAGAGAATATTCCAACGCATTTGTGATAGGAGAAAGGAAGCTTCAGGAATGAGATATGCAATTAATTCTGCGCAGGCAAAAGCCATAGATGATTATACAACGCAGGCTATCGGGATACCGTCCCGGGTGCTTATGGAACGTGCGGCGCTGGAGGCAGTGAAGGTCATAAAGGAAGAAACCAGTGAGAGGGACCGCATTCTTGTGGTGTGCGGACCGGGTAATAACGGAGGAGACGGAATAGCAGCAGGCAGGCTCTTGTATCTTATGGGCTGTCGGGTTGCTATTTGTTTGCTTGCGGATGAGCTTAAATGCAGTGAGGGATTGAGGGAGCAGCTTGCCATAGCCAGGAATTTGGGTATGACCTTTGAAAACAGCAACAAGCTCCATGAATATAATATAATAATCGATGCTATCTTCGGAGTCGGACTGACGAGGGATGTATCGGGAGATTATGAAGCTGCGGTTAATGCCATTAACAGCAGCCCATGCAAAGTGTATTCACTTGATATTCCCTCCGGAATATCCTCCGATACGGGCAAGATTATGAATGTTGCCGTTAAAGCCTGCAGAACAATAACCTTCGGATATATGAAGCAGGGTATGCTTGTTTTTCCCGGCGCTGAATATGCAGGTGAAATAACTGTTGCTGACATAGGTTTTCCGCAGGTGGCATTGGAAAAGGCAAGCCCCGATACTTATTATTATGATGGATCGGATATCAGCAGACTGCCTGCAAGATATGCCCGAAGCCATAAGGGAACCTACGGCAAGGTTCTTATAATAGCCGGAAGTCCGGGAATGAGCGGAGCTGCTTATCTTAGCGCTATGGCTGCCTACAGGACCGGCGCGGGACTGGTGAAGGTACTTTCCTCTGCCGATAACCGCATAATACTGCAGTCTGCCCTTCCGGAGGCATTGTTTACTTCATATGACAGTAACGGTAAGGATACCATTATTTCCGGACAGGAATTATCGGATATGCTCAGCTGGGCGGATGTAATTGCCATCGGTCCTGGGCTTTCACGCTCAGACATCGCAGACCGCCTTTTAACTGATGTTTTGGAGAATGCAAGGGTTCCTCTGGTTATAGATGCCGATGCAATCAATCTGCTTGCCATGAGGCTGGACAGGGTAAGCAGGGATAGCAGGGTAAGGCTGGATAAGCTTTCTGTTATGCTTCCGGGAAATACTATTCTTACTCCGCACGTAGGCGAGCTGTCTCGCCTGACAGGAATAGCTGCCGATATTATATCGGATAATATCATTGACACTGCAGGACAATGTTCTTATAATAATAGTTTGATATATGTCCTTAAGGATGCAAGAACGGTTGTTGCCGGTGAAGGCTTAAGGTACATCAATGTTTCCGGCAATAACGGAATGGCTGTCGGAGGAAGCGGAGATGTTCTCACCGGTATTATTGCAGCTTTAGTTGCCCAGGGTATGAGTCCCTTTGAGGCAGCCTGCCTCGGAGTTTATATCCATGGTCTGGCCGGCGACGCCGCGGCGGTTAGAACGGGCTATTACAGTTTGATGGCCGGTGATATAATCGAGGCTCTTAAGGAAATATTACAATTAAGGAGCGATAATTCCTAAAAGTATGCATAAGAAAGCTGCATACAAAGCAACTGAAAGAAAGCAGTTGAAAGAAAGCAGTTGAAAGAAAACAGTTGAAAGAAAGCAGTTGAAAGAAAGCAGTTGAAAGAAAGCAGCTTAAAGAAAGCAGTTGAAAGAAAGCAGCTTAAAGAAAACAGTTGAAAGAAAGAAGCTTAAAGAAAGAAATTACATGAACGAAACCGAAAGAAAGAAGCTGAAATTATGGATACGAATTATTCACTGAAGAGCTGTTACAGAGCACAGGCTGATGTGAATTTGGATGCAATAAAGCATAATATATCACAAGTCAGAGCCATGCTTTCAAATGGTACCAAGCTTATGGTTATTGTCAAGGCCGATGCATACGGCCACGGAGCTGTCCCTGTTGCCAGGGCACTGGATGAGCAAGGAGCCGATGCTTACGGCGTAGCCATCCTGGAAGAAGCTATAGAGCTTAGAGAAGCCGGTATTGAAAAACCGATACTGGTTTTAGGATATACATCAAAGGAGCAATATGCCATGCTTGTGACCTACGGCGTGACCCAAACCGTATTCTGTTATGATATGGCTAAGGCTCTTTCCGACGAGGCTTCAGGCCTTGGGAAGAAAGCAAAGGTTCATATTAAGGTTGATACCGGAATGAGCCGGATTGGATATCCCGATACTCAGGAAGGCATAAATGAAATAAAGAGGATAGCAAAGCTTCCGGGCATTGAGATAGAGGGCATCTTCTCTCATTTTGCAAAAGCGGATGAATGTGATCAATTAAGCATTGAGAAACAATTAAAAAGATTCTTAAGCTTCTGTGAAATGCTTAAGAAGGAAGGCATCGATATCCCTGTAAAGCATATATCAAACAGTGCGGGAGCTATTAATGACAGGAATGCCGATCTGAATATGATTCGCTGCGGTATCTGCACTTACGGTATATATCCGTCCCGGGAAATAAGCAGGGAGGGATTAGATCTTATTCCGGCAATGGAGATAAGAAGCCACGTTATATTTGTCAAGGATGTGGAGGCAGGGACAGGCATCAGCTACGGCTCAACATATGTAACGAAGACCAGGACCAGGGTAGCCACAATACCCCTTGGCTATGCTGACGGCTATTCCTGGAACCTGTCCAATTGCGGGAAGGTAATAATTCACGGACAGTATGCGCCAATCCTCGGACGGGTTTGTATGGATCAGTTCATGGTTGACGTAACTCATATAAAGGATGTTAAGCCGGGGGATACGGTTACACTGCTGGGAAGGGATCAGGATGCTTATATAAGCGTGGAGGAGCTGTCAAAATGGTCCCACTCCTTCCCCTATGAATTGATTTGCACGGTAGGAAAAAGGATACCGAGGGTATATCATTGCAACGACTAATGGCCTTTATATATAGGAATTATCTCCGAAATATACTGTAAAAAAGATAGCATTCTTAAAACACTTTATGGAATACGCACGATGAAAATGGCAATAATAAGGTTAAAGCCTAACATTGGAGTGTGAGTAAAGTGGTTATTAAAAGAGGAGATATCTTTTATGCTGATTTAAGACCTGTAATCGGGTCGGAGCAGGGAGGTGTCAGGCCGGTACTGATAGTGCAGAACGATACCGGCAACAAGCATAGTCCCACAGTTATCTGTGCTGCAATAACTTCTAAAATGAACAAGGCTAAGCTTCCGACCCATGTGGAGCTTGATGCGGATAAATACGGAATAGTAAAGGATTCGGTAATACTGCTGGAGCAGGTAAGAACAATAGACAAATCGAGACTCAAGGAAAAGGTTTGTCATTTGGACAGGGATGTATTAAAGAAAATTGATAGGGCATTGATTATCAGTTTTTCTTTAGATACATATTTCAGAATATAAATTAATAATGTAAAGAAGGGGTTTATTTACAATGGATGATAGCAGTCCCCTGACGGGGATCATACTGGTGCTTCTGTTTACCATGCTGAATGCTGCAGTGGAGGCGATGAAATCCTCACTTGAGAATGTCAGTGAAGGCAATCTGAAGAAAAGGGCCGACAGCGGAGATATACAGGCGGCAGCAGTGCTTAAGCTTATGGATAATCCTGCAAGCATGATAGCGACGCGGCTTCTGATATGCTTCAATCATATTATGATTGGATGCATATTTTTCACAGATATGCCGGTAAGGCTTAAGAATGCCCTGGCTGCATGCAGGATGATTAACAGTCATGGAATTTTTGAGCTTGTCTGCATTATATTGTGTACAGTTCTGTTGGTTCTGGCAGTCACACTGTTTGGAACAATACTTCCCGGAAGACTGGCTATAAAGCATGCGGAAGCCATATCATGCAGGTCGGTAAGGCTGTTAAGGCTGCTGAGCTGCATATTAAGGCCCTTTACATGGCTTTTGGAAAAGTTGGCTGTTCCTTCCGATGCATGTGACAATGTGACAGAGGATGAGATTATATCCATGGTGAATGAGGGACATGAGCAGGGGGTATTTGATGACGGTGAGGTTGAGATGATATCCAATATCATAGAGCTGGATGAAAAAAGCGTCCATGATATCATGACTCCAAACGCAAGGGTAGTTGCAATGGATGCCTCAATGACGGTGGAAGAAGCCCTGCACTTCATGCTGGAGGAGAATTACTCAAGATATCCGCTGTATGAGGAGAACAGGGACAATATAATCGGAATACTGCATCTTAAGGATGTCATAGGAGCATATATATCGGAGGAGCATAAGGATAAGCATTTAAGGGATATTGCGCGGGAGCCATATTATGTGCCTGATACCCAGAATATAAATATATTATTCAGGGATATGCAGCAAAAAACATACATATGGCAATAGTAATTGACGAATATGGACAGACCTGCGGAATAGTGGCTATGGAGGATTTTCTTGAGGAAATAGTGGGAAGCATCAGGGACGAATATGATGAGGATGAAAAGCTTGTGCTTTCCGTTGATGAGGAATCCTGTGTGGTAAAAGGCTCCATCAGCCTGGAGGAGCTTGAAGAGGAGCTGGATCTGATTATCGAGCATGAGGATTATCATACTCTGAACGGACTGCTCATATCAATACTGGGCAGAATCCCGTCAGACGGGGAGAGGGCTTCACTCCAATACGGCGGCTATGCCTTTGATATCCTGGAAACCAAGAATAAGATGATAGAACTGGTAAGGATATCTCAGCTTGAAAATAAGGACATGGATCAGGAGCTTTCTAAAGACGCCTCGCTGAATATGGAAGGATAGACAATAATATCTTAATATAAAAAAAACCGGAACCCGTCATATGGCGGGTTCCGGTTGGTTAACAACAGGGGTGTTGTTATACCATAGCGTATAATAGGGTGGGAGTAGAAAGTGTTTTACACTGTCTGATTAGAGTATAGGATATAAATGTGATTAATCTGTGACCTCATTATAAAAAAAGAATAAAAAGTGAAAAATCTTTATAAAGGCATTATTGTAAAGCATAGTGCTCATAACTGCCATACAGGTAATTATTTGCTCAGAAGCATTTATTGCTGCAGGAATAATTAATATAAATAATAGAGCTTCACTGTAACCTGATTTTATAATATAAAGAGGGTGTCTGTCATTGCCATGATAGACACCCTCTTTATATATATTTATAAAGTAGGGAGGAGGAGAGTGAAAATGCTATTTATCACTTCATTTATAAGTATACCCATTATTTATGTAAAAAGTATGGATAGAATAAAGACATTTTGTGAACATTCTAGTTCATTTTTATGTCATAAACGGATACAAATTATACATATACCGGGACAGGCGGACAAAAGTGCGGGTATACTGTACCAATATAAGCCGTCTTGCCATACTGAATTTTTTTGTGTAGAATACATTTATAGTGTGACCACAGGCCTTAATGTCTGATCAGCCTTTAGCCAGGCCAATACATAGATGCGGGAAGGGAAATCCATGAGAAAACATAGCCTTAATAATCTGAAGATACGTAATAAGCTGCTGCTTATTTACTTATTGTGTGTCCTGATTCCAATTATACTTACAGATGCTTTTATAATGATAAATGTCGGTAAGAATGCCAGAGAAAGCCAAAAAAGAGAGTTTCAGAATGTTATTGACAGGGTTGAGTATAATCTGCGTGAAACTGTAAACAGATGCTTATTATTTACCAGCAACCTTTATACGGATCAGTCCCTTGATGAGTTTTTAAACTATAATTATAGGACCTATGAGGATTATTACTTAAAATATACGAAAATGCTCAGAAGCAATAATTTCAGCTATAATTATAACTACGGATTATTAAGCAAGATAGTCATTATAGCGGACAATAATACCATAATAAGCGGCGGCAGAATAGCTACCCTTGATATGGTAAAGGATACCGAATGGTATAAGGCATATGAGGCAGAAGGGAATGATACCTTCCTTTATATATATTATGATGAGAGTAAAAAATTCCTTCCCGGAAGCGGTCCCTGCAGGACTATCAGTGTCATGAGGAAAATGGATAGTTTCGGCAGCGGCGGGATAAAAAAGCTGATGAAGCTGGATATAGATTATAATATCATGCTCACAGATGTACTGAATGAGAAAACTGACGCTGAAATATATGTCAGAAATTCAAATTATATAATATTTTCAAACATCCCTAATACAAACGGAAGGCAGCAATTTCCGGAAGCTTCTTCAATAGACGGCAGAGATTTTACCATGTCAAAGAAATTTACAGCAGGTAATCAGGAATGGGAAGTGGTAATACTGGCAGATGAAACATATCCGATGGGGGCTATCCTATCCAATAAGGGAGTGTTGGCTATTATACTCCTGAACCTTTTTATACCTACAATATTAATATATTTCGTCGGAGCATCTATCAGCCGCAGGCTTACTACCATAACTGCATATCTGGAAAAGGTTGAAAATGAGCAGTTTGAGGTAATCAATTACCATGAAGGTGAGGACGAGATAGGTAAGCTGATACGCAGCTACAATCTTATGGTTATCAGGATCAAGGAGCTTATCGAGGTGGTTTTCAAGAGAAATGCCGAGAAACAGGCTCTTGAGCTGGCAAGAAAGCAGGCGGAGCTTAAGGCTATACAAAGCCAGGTTAATCCCCATTTCCTGTTTAATACACTGGAATCCATAAGAATGAGGAGCCTTCTTAAAAATGAGAAGGAAACGGCTGATATTATCGGGGAGTTGTCGGTATTATTCCGCAAGAGCATGAACTGGGGGCCCGATTATATCACAATAGAGGAGGAAATCAGCTTCATTAATAATTACATCAATATACAAAGGTACAGATACGGTGATAAAATACGGTTTTACCATTATGTCATGGATGATTGCATGCATTACAGAATACCCAAGCTGACCATCAGCAGCCTGGTTGAAAATGCATGTATTCACGGGATTGAAGCAACGGAGGAGGAGGGAGTGATCTTTCTTAACATAACCAGGAATGAGCAGCATCTGTTTATAGAAATATCCGACAATGGTTCCGGCTTTGGGAAGGATAGACTTGAGGAGCTGCGTTGGATGATAAAAAATGCAGACATCAGGATGCTTAATGAATCGACAAGTACAGGCATGCTTAATTCATACTTAAGACTTAAGATGTATTGCGACTCGGATATATTATTTGATATAGACAGCGCTCCGGGTAAAGGGACCGATATCACTATAGTACTGCCTTTATCACGCCTGTCGATCGGCGAACAGCCGAATAATATGCAATCTAAGGAGGGTTAATGCATGATAAGAGTAATGATAGCCGATGATGAACCATTTATCCGCCAGGGCTTGAAAATACTGATTAACTGGGAGCAGTACGGCTTTAAGGTATGTGGCGAGGCATCCAACGGCAAGGAAGTTCTTAAGCTTCTGGAAACCGAAAAGTACGATCTTATAATTGCCGATATCAAGATGCCGAAGATGAGCGGTATTGAGCTGATTGAGCATGTATGGGAAAACATCTCTAAGGATATTAAGTTCTTAATTCTCAGCGGCTTTTACGAATTTGAATATGCCAAGAAGGCAATAAAATACGGTGTGGTTGATTACATACTGAAGCCTGTGCAGAAGGAAGAGCTGATAAGAGTCCTTGAAAATTACAAGGAGCAATATTTTAAGCAGGAGGAAGGCAGGAAGCTCCTTGAGTATTCGGAGAAAATCGTTTTTGACAGCGAGCTGACCAAGATCATCCTTGGTAAATATGAGGAGGACAACCTTAAGAATGTAACAAAATATATCCCTGATGATACCGCAAGGTATATCAGCATAGAATATGATCCCTCAGATCCTTATTTTATAAGCCTTTCGACTGAAGAAAAGCGCATTGCCAAGAGACTTTTGTACGATTCACTTAAGGATTACCTGGGAAATAACTGGTTTCTTGCATATTCGGAGGATAATTTATTTGAGGAGATTTTCGGTGTCGGATTTATATACGTAAGGCACCTCAGGGAGCAGCTCGGCATAAGCGAAAAGGAGTATATAAAGAAGCTTTATGAGGCAATCAGCCAGGCTGTCCATTGCAAGATCAATATTTATATAGGGCAGCAGGTGGACGGCATAAGCCGGTTGACAGATTCATATAAGTCGGTATCCATAGCAAGGTCACTGCAGATGTTCTCCAAGAATAAGAGTATTGCCTATTATGACGAAATTGAGGGCAAAATGCAGAACAAAGAATTGTCCGTAGATAAGGATATGATGGACGGACTTATCCGTGCAATAGAAGAGAATAACGAAGAGATGATTACAAGGGGGATTGAATCCTTTTATGCTTTCCTCAAGGGTGTTGCCGCCGAGCCGGATTTCATCAAGCTTAATATAGATTATCTGTTGTTCAATCTTATCAACCTGGCTAAGGAGTTGGATCCGGAAACCGACCAGGAAGAGGTATATCGTATGATAAGCAAAAGTATATACGGTCAGGCGACTATACGAGGGAGCATCAGGCACTTTAAGGATTTTGCCATGCAATATGCCAATTATTTATCCCATTTGAGGCATCATGCCTTCGGAGGGGTATTGGTTGAGATAGAGAAGGAAATAACAGATCATTACATGGAGAACTTAAGCCTGAAATCACTGAGTGAAAAATACTTTATCAACAGCGCATATCTGGGGCAAATCTTTAAGAAGCAATTTGGCATATCCTTCAAGGATTACCTCAATAACTACAGGATTGATAAAGCAGCCGAGCTGCTTATACGCTCAAATGAGAAAACATACCTGATAGCAGGTGCGGTAGGTTTCAATAATACCGATTATTTCATCAGCAAATTCGTACAGATAAAAGGAATTACCCCGCTGCAATACAGAAAGCAATTCTGCGATAGAAGACAGATATAGTACATTAATTATAACAGTTATATAAGATAGAAGACAGATATAGTACATTAATTATAACAGTTATATAAAATATAATATAATTTAGTTTGAAAAATATAATTATTTATATTTAGCCTATACTTTCTACGTTGATGTATTTGTGCATGAATGATAAGATATTTATATCCGATTGGTTTTAATAGTGCATATTGGTACAAATATGCACAATTAATCACGGAAAAAAGTATAGGGAGGATAAGTATGAAGAAAATAAGAGCTATGCTTGCTATGCTTCTTGTAATCATTATGGTTGCTGCTGCTTTCACAGCATGCGGTAAAGACGACAAGAAGCAGGACGACACAAAGAAAGCTTCCGAAAGCGGGGACAAATCAAGTGATAAGTCCGGTGATGCCACTGATTCAGCTTCAAAAGAAGCTAAGATGTTCACAGCGTTTTTTGCTGTGCCGGGAATAGAAGTTCCTGACAGCAACAGACTGTTGAACGTTATTAAGGATAAGGTTGGCGCCTGGGCAAAGGTCACATGGCTTACAGGCCAGGAAGCAGATGAGAGAGTTGGGGTTATGATCGCCGGAGAAGAGTATCCCGATTTTATCGACGGTTCAACCGGTACTCCTGCTTTAATTCAAGCAGGCGCATTAATTCCCATCGACGAGTATTGGGATGATTATCCCAATATAAAGAATTACCTGTCAGAGGAAGACTGGAACAGGGTCAGGCATGCAGATGGACACATCTATATTATGCCTCAGTTCGGAATTATTCAGGGTAAGGATACGGCTACGTATCACTGGGATGAAGCCTTCTGGATCCAGAAGGATGTATTAATCTGGGCAGGCTTCCCGAAGATCAGGACCATGGATCAGTACTTTGACGTTATTGCAAGGTATCTTGAAGCACATCCCAAGACAGAAGACGGACAGGATACAGTAGGTTTTTCAATGAGTACGGAAGACTGGAGATATTTCGGAATTGAGAATCCTCCGCTGTTCCTGCTTGGATATCCTAACGACGGTGCTTGTATAGTTGATCCTGCTACGGAGACTGCTATAGACTATAACACTCATCCGAGAGCAAAGGAATACTACCAGAGGATAAATAAGGCATGGAATGACGGTTTGGTACATCCGGAAACCTTTACAATGTCTTATGACCAGTATATTGCTCTGTTGTCAACCGGCAGAGTATTGGGAACACTTGATCAGATGTGGAACTTCAATACTGCTCAGGAAGCTCTTGTAACCGAAGGAAAAGTTGGCAAGACATATGTTCCGCTGCCGATTACCTATGAAGAGAGCATCAAAGACAGGTGGCACAGCCCTTCAGCCCTTGACGTATCCAACGGCTTAGGCATAACCACAAGCTGTAAGGATATCCCGGGCGCAATGAAGTTTGTCAATGACCTTCTTGATCCTGAAATTCAGGTATTAAGGTATTGGGGTGAAGCAGGCAAGGATTACATGGTTGGAGATGACGGAGTCTTCTATAAGACACCCGAGCAGAGAGCTAATTATGACAATCAGGATTGGGTAACGGATAATCTGGTTAACCAGGTATATGCATACTTCCCGCATCATGAAGGTCAGCTTGCGGACGGAATCAATTCTCAGGATCCCAAGTGTCAGCCTAATGAATTCTTTGAGACCTTATATGATGTAGAGAAGGAATTGCTGGCCGGTTACGGTTATAAGACATTCCTTGATTTCTTAAGCTCAGACGAAGAGAATGAGCCTTGGTATCCGATGTGGTCATACACCAACACCTGGACCGCAGATACACCTGAAGGACTTGCCAAGAATAAGATTACTGAGCTTAAGCATGAATGGCTTCCGAGAGCTATGATGGCTCCTGAGGGAGAGTTCGATACCATCTGGAATGAGTATCAGAAGACATATAATGAACAGGTGGATGCTGATGCTTATCTCGATGCTTTGACTGCAGAGATCCAAAGAAGAGCTGCAGTAGCACGTGGTGAATAATATAAAGTATTTTATGAAATAGCTTACTGATTAAGGTAAGGGGGTGTCTTAATTACTGGTAAACGAAAGTGAAAACTTCCAATACCGTATTAAGACACCCCATTATTAAGACGAATATAGCATATGCAAAGGTATTACGGTGCAATTATCAATGGAATATATGCCTTGCATTGTTTAGATATATATTTAATCAAGTGAGAGCGGGGGAACCGGGATGAAAAAGCGAAAGAGCTACTATATTATTATTGCTGCAGTATGCTTTGCATCGATAATATGTTTATTCCTTCCATACCTTAAGCTTCCTGAAAGGGAAGTCTTAAGCAGCGGAAGCGTTCTGGATTTAAAATTAGCTGCGCAGGAAAGTCATTTAATTAATAAGATTGCCAAGAGAGAAGGCATAAAAAAATCAGCTGTATATGATGTAGCCAAAAGTGTTGTAAGCAATAGGCCATATGAGAGAATTGTCAAGAATCTGAGCGAGGATGAGTATTACATAGTGGATGTGGTTACCGCAGAGCTTGATAATAAAGTGGAAGAGCTAACCGGCATAGATATTTTCAATGAAACGGATTTTGGCTTTTTCGGAATTCTCAGCTTATCTGCACAGATAATCAAGCACCTGGACCAGTATATTATAGATTCATCCCTGCTTATTTTCTGTGTGATATCGACCTTTGCGCTAACACTGGCTTCAGGTATTTATATGCTGGTTACCAAGGGAGATAAGAATTATGGCATGGTAAGGAGATTATCTTTATCTGCAGTGTTATTATCCTTACTGGGTTTGATTAATTCCAATGCAATCAGTACCGGAGCCTTGCAGGTGCCTGAGTTTTTTACCCGGAACTGGGGATATGGCTTCTTTACGATTATTATTATTAATATACTTGCCTGGCTGCTGGCGACTATTGCTTCCTATCACGAGCAGGTTGCCGGATTTGTCACATGGAGAATGATAATCAGGCAGAAACAGCTTATCATAATGTCCGTTCCGTTTGTGATATATGGCTTAATATTTTATTATGGTCCGCTTCTGGGATGGACAATGGCATTCCAAAGATACAGGCCGGCTGCCGAGGATCAGCTGTGGGTAGCATGGGATAAATTTAAATTCCTGTTTCAAAGTCAGAATTTCATGCAGGTTTTCAGAAACACAGTTGCCATGAGCGTTATAAACCTTGTATTAAGCTTTGTGTTTGCAATAGGCTTTGCACTCCTGCTAAACGAGGTAAAATTCCTTAAGGGAAAGAAGATAATCCAGACAGTATCCTATTTACCGCACTTTTTATCATGGATAATAGTAGCAGGTATAGTCAGGGATGTATTATCCATGGAGACGGGGATAATAAATGAGCTTTTACAAAAGTTTAATTTTATAGATTCGCCTATTAATTTTTTCACCGTCCCGAAATACTTCTGGTGGATAATAGGTTTTGCGGTAGTATGGAAGGAAACCGGCTGGAACAGCATCATATACCTGGCAACAATGACGGCCATAAACCCTGATTTGTATGAAGCTGCCTCTATCGACGGGGCGGGAAGATTCAAGAAGATGATACACATAACCCTGCCGGGAATAAGGTCAACAATCTTTGTGCTTCTTATAATCAATCTGGGATTTATTATGAATTCCGGTTTTGAAGCACAGTACCTGCTTGGAGGGGATATGAACAGGGCAACATCACATGTAATCGACCTGTTTGTTCTTGACTATACCTTCGGTGCCGGTGTTGACTTCTCCTTAGGAACGGCAGCGGGCATATTCAAGAGCGTGGTTAGCATTATACTGATATTTGTTTCAAACCGTGTTGCCAAAGTAGCCGGCCAGGAAAGATTATTCTAGGGAGGGATGATGATATGAAAAGAAAAAGGAATATGAGTGCTGCGAATGTATCCTTCGTAATAATTAATACAATTGTTCTAATTATATTTTGCGTTGTAACCTTATATCCCATCCTGAACACCCTGGCTGTATCTCTCAACGAAGGATATGATGCTCTTAAGGGCGGAATATATCTGATACCGAGAAAGTTAACCTGGGAGAATTATTATAAGGTGCTGACAAAGGATAATCTATGGACATCCGTTAAAATATCAGTTGCAAGGACGGTTGTGGGAACCGTGCTTCAAATGTTTGTTACGGCACTTTTGGCATATGTGCTTTCCAGGAAGGAATTCCTGTTTGGAAAGCAGTTGTCGCTGTTCTATGTGCTTACTATGTATGTCAACGGCGGCTTGGTACCCACACTGCTTTTATTCAAGGGTCTCCACCTGACTAACAGCTTCTGGGTTTATATTGTCCCTGGTGCGGTAAGCGCTTTCAATATGATAGTCATCAGGACATATATGAACGGCCTTCCGGACAGCTTCGTTGAATCAGCCCAGGTGGACGGGGCGGGCCACCTTAAGATATTCTTCAGGATAGTATTGCCCCTATGTAAACCGGTTATGGCCACCGTAGCACTGTTNNTATATAACATGAACAAGCCGGAGCTTACCACCATGCAGTTCGAGCTGCAAAAGCTATTAACTAATGTATCCATGCAGGTAGGCAATGCATCAAGGATGCAGGGCGCTTCGGATGCGGTAACTCCCGTATCAATCCGTTCGGCATCTACGATAGTTACCGCCTTGCCGATAGTGGTGCTGTATCCTTTCCTTCAAAGGTACTTTGTATCGGGTATGACTATTGGCGGTGTTAAAGAATAAGTTAAATACTTTCAAAACATTCGGTGCTTTGAAGGTTTCCTGAGTTATAATTCCTCCGACATAACGAACTTTGTTTGCAGCTGCCCCCGTACGCTGTAAACAAAGTTCGTTATTTTATACGAAATACACCAGTGTTTCGCTCTTTTGTAATACATTTCACTTGAAATATGAAATAGAAAAATGTAAAATGGTAATAAAAATTTACATTATTCAAAATATGTTTGATTGGAGATACTAATGCGAATTGGACTTCTAAGGCACTTCAAGGTAAACTGCCCGCATAAAAGGATGATGACATCCGAAGAATTCAGGGAGTGGTCCGAAAGATATGAAGGTGCAAAGGTAATAAAGAAAAAGGTTGAAATGTACGGGAACAGATGGGATATTTGTTATGTCAGTGATCTTCCCAGAGCAATTACCACCGCAAGGGAGGTATACAGCGGCAATATGAAGATAGACAGGCTGCTGAGAGAGGTGGACAATGCACCCTTTATACATACGGAAAAGCTGAAGCTTCCCTTTGAAGTATGGCATATATGCGGCAGGCTGGCATGGTTTTTCAAATCCAAAAGCCAGCCGGAAACGATAGAGGGCACGAAAAGACGCATTAGAAAATTCCTGGACAGAATTGACTGGTCGAAGGAAAATATTCTGATAGTATTCCACGGCTTCATGCTTTACAATCTGCAAAAGGAGCTGCGCAGGCGCGGCTTCAAGGGAGATAAGCTGCGGAAGGTAAAGAACGGCGTGCTGTACGAATACTTTAGGGAATAAACAGGGGATGGGTTACAGGATGAGAATTTCACTGATATGTGTGGGCAAGCTAAAGGAAAGGTATCTGACCGCAGCCGTGGAGGAATATATAAAGCGGCTGGGGCCTTACTGTAAAACTGATATAATTGAGCTTCCCGATGAAAAGACGCCTGATAATGCCGGTCCTGCCCAGGCGGAAGCTATTAAGATAAGGGAGGGGGAACGCATACTACGTGTGATAAAGCCCGGTTCCTATAGCATTGCGCTTGCAATAGAAGGAAGCATGCTCTCCTCTCCGGAATTTGCTGAAAAGGTAGGCATGCTCGGAGTCAACGGTATCAGCCACATTAACTTTATCATCGGAGGCTCTCTTGGTTTATCAAAGGAGGTCTTAAACCGGGCGGATTATAAGCTGAGCTTTTCGCAAATGACATTTCCTCATCAGCTCATCAGAGTATTTTTACTGGAACAGATATACCGTGCCTTTCGCATATTAAACAACCAGCCATATCATAAGTAGCGCCTGGCAGTATCTTCAACGTAACAATAAACAATCCTGGCATCATCTTTAGCACAACCATAATAAAATCTGGCATCATCTAATATTAACTGTAAGTAATACCTGGCAGCATCTTGATTTATCATAAGTAAACCTGATAACACTTCAGCTTAATGAAAACCCGAAATATTGCATAATCCCGGCAAAAATACCATATGCAAACTGGTACTGATTATCTCTGAGCTTCTGAGCATCCCCCGGGTTGGTAAGGTAACCCAGTTCAATTAACAGAGACGGCATAGTGGTTCTGCGCAGTACATAAAGCGACTGGTTAATCCTAATCCCGTTATTTCTTGTGCCTGCATATTGATTTATGCCATTCATTATGTGCTGTGCCATCCAATTGGCCTGTGTCCCATATTGATACAGATATATTTCCGTACCGTTAATTGCAGGATTAGGATTGGAATTGCAATGAATGCTTATGAAATAATTGGCGGGCCATTCGTTGGCAAGTCTGACTCTTTCGGCAAGACTGGTGGCATTATTGGTACCCAGGACAGTCGTGGGTAATGGCCTGGATAGGCGCGCCTCAAACCGGGGATCTGCATTAAGAAGGTTGGCAAGGTATACTCCGATCTGATAGTTGATCTCAGATTCGAAAAGGCCGCTGCCCGTTGCCCCTGCATTATGGAAGCCGGACGGATTATGGCCCTGGTCGATGAATATTTTTATAGCCAAAGGAACACATCCCTTACATCTTTACTATTATTATCATATTCTTTAGGATTGATGTTGTTACATGTATATCAGGACGGTATGAACCTCACATGACTAAAGCTGTGAGAATGCTTAACATGATCATAAAATGAAAATTATAGATAGAAAAGCAAAAATATGGTATACTTTACCCAAGCATTTATATTCAGGGAAATAATAGGAATATTTTATATTATAAAAGCAGCCCTATGATCTTAATATATGCTGCCGTATATTATTATTAATTACATGATTTGGAGAACGATATGAAAATATTTGGAAGGGAATGGGTCATAAATAAGAGAGAGGTTATAATGTTTGCAGCAATCATAAGCATTGCTGCAGGCTTTATCATCATTTTCATCGGAATGTTATTTTATAAGAACCGGGCAGCACAGGTCAATGCGGCTGATTCTCAAAACTACCAAAAATATAAATATCATTATGCAATAATATCCGAGGAAGCGGATGCGCTGCTATGGGAAGCAATCTACCAGGGAGCGCTCGAAAAGGGAAAAGAGCAGGATGTATATGTTGAAAAAATCGGCAGAGATCTTTCCGTATCCTACAGCCTCAAGGATCTGATGAAGATTGCCATAGCCGCGAAGGTGGACGGTATAATCATAGAGCCTAATGGTGAGGAGGATATTACCGGATTGATTAATGAAGCTGAGGAAATGCATATTCCTGTGGTTACGGTTTTACGGGACGACCCGGAAAGCAGCAGAAAGAGCTTTGTCGGCATTAACAGCTATAGCCAGGGACAAACCTATGGCAAGCAGGTTCTGGAGGTTATAGGTGAAGGAAATCGGAAGATAACCGTATTGCTTAATTCGGACAGCAAGGATGCGGGTCAGAACGTAATTTATTCCGGAATTCGCGAAATGGTATCCGATTATGATGTTGAGGTGGAACCGGTTAAGGTAAATACACAATCCACCTTCAGCTCGGAAGAGGATATCCGCAATATAATAAGAGACAGCAGGAATCCTACGGATGTGCTGGTATGCCTTACCGCCGCAGATACGCTGTGCGCCCGACAGGCTGTTGTTGACTATAATAAGGTGGGGGATATCGATATTATAGGATATTATGATTCGGAGCTTATTTTAAGCGCTATCGAGCTGGGAATAATCCATTCCACCATGACAATCGACGCAAAGCAAATGGGAGCTTATTGTGTGGAGGCCCTGACCGAATACAGGGAAAACGGCAAGGTAAACGAGTATTTTACAGTTGATATAAGCATAATTAGCAGCGAAAATATCGGAGAGTACCTGAAAGAGGATACACAGGACGATCACGACAGATAATAGGCAAGATTTGCAAGCAAATGTTGCCTGCAAGATTTGCAAGCAAATGTTGCCTGCAAGATTTGCAAGCAAATGTTGCCTTCAACATTAGTAGCTATCAGCATATTTTATCCGGTAAACGCATGATGAACAGAAATGGGGAGTATTATGGGCAAGAGGATAAAAAAAGGATCTATTCGATTAAGGCTGATTTTAATCTTTGTTCTTACTACAGGTGTAGTATTCTTTGCCAATATGTTTATGTATTACAATATCAATAAGTCAATCGGTACTATAGACAAGGTCTATGTCAGCAATATCGGTCTTAATGACTTGCTGGATTCCCTAAACAAGCTGCATGCCTATGTGTATGAATATCTGAATACCAAGAGGACGGAATCCCTTGAGAACTATTATAGAAGCGAACAGAATTACAAAAACATGATTGCAGATCTTAAGGGGGATATTTCTGACAACAGCATGATACTTATGCAGAAAAACATCAGGAATATGTCCGAGGTTTATCTTGATCTGGCGGAAGAAAGTGTTGATGCAAAGAGAGGCAACAAGATTGTAAAATATAAAGAGCTTTATAAAGAAGCCTCTACAATGCACGATTATATAAGCACATATATTAATAAGTTAAATAATGAGCAGTTTAAGCATAACTCGGACAACTATGAGCTTCTGCGAGTCTCACTGAATTACCTGGAGGTTACCAGTACATCGGTCCTGCTGGTGCTTATGGTTTTTAATGTTATTTTGATCATCATTGTAACAAGAAGCATTACCGATCCGCTAATGAAGCTTACCGAGGCCGCCAACGAGGTAGCGGCAGGCAATTTTGAGGTTGGCCTTGTCCGGGTAAATTCGACGGATGAGGTGGGAATAGTGACAAAAGCATTTAATACTATGACGGCAAGCATCCATCAATATATTATAAAGACGAAGGAAAGCATGGAACTGGAAAGCAGGATGAAGGAAAAGGAGCTGATGATGGCGAGCCATTTGAAGGACGCGCAGCTCAAATACCTGCAGGCACAGATCAATCCCCACTTTCTGTTTAATACACTCAATGCCGGCGCACAGCTTGCTATGCTGGAGGGTGCGGATAAATCCTGCCTTTTTCTTGAAAACGTGGCTGACTTTTTCCGCTATAATATGAAAAGCTTTGAACAGGATTGCACTCTGAGAGATGAAATAAAGCTTGTGGACACATATATCTACATACTCAATGTTCGTTTTTCGGGAGGAATACATTTTTATAAGGAGATTGACGACAGCGTGCTTGATGTGCGTGTACCCAGCATGATTCTGCAGCCTGTAGTGGAAAATGCCGTCAACTACGGTATTCGGGATATTGATTATGAGGGTGAGATACGTATGAAGGTGTATCAGAATGATGAGCATATTCTTATTACTATAACTGATAACGGAGCAGGCATGGAACAAAGCACGATTGACAGGATTATGAACTCCGATATCAAAACCGGGACATCGGCCAGGGAGCAGGTAATCACCAGAGATTCCAACGGCATCGGTCTGGGCAATGTGATTAACCGACTTAAGCTTTATTATGAAGTACAGGATATCTTCATAATAGAAAGTGAAGGACGTAATAAGGGAACCAGAGTAACCATACAGATACCGAAGACTAGAAAGAAAATTGCCTAAGCAAATGGTTTACCATTGCTTTAGTATCAGCTACTCAATTACTTTAGGGGGAGGAAACCAGATAATGTATAAGATAATGCTGGCGGATGATGAGGGAATTGTAATTGATTCCTTAAAGTACATAATTGAGAAAAACTTCAGCGATAGCTGTACGGTAGAATATGCCAATACCGGAAGGAGTGTTATTGAGCTTGCGGAGAAGTTCAAGCCGGATATTGCAATCATGGATATACAGATGCCGGGGATAAACGGTATAGATGCCATGAAGGAAATACGCAAGACGAACGGTTCTATAATATTTATAATTCTGACAGCCTTTGATAAGTTTAATTATGCCAAGGAAGCAATTAATTTGGGAGTGCTTGAATATCTTACGAAGCCTGTAAACCAGACAGTGGTTATTCAGGTTCTTAGGAAGGCCATGAACATAATTGAAGAAGAGCGGAAAAGAAGAAGCAATGACCTGATGATCAGGGAAAAGCTGGAGATAGTAATACCCATCATCGAAAGTGACTTTATATATGCTGCGCTGTCAGGCGATGATTTTTCAAGAGAGGAGAATAACTTCCGCAATTTGCTTGGCATAAAGGATGAATATGGAATGATGGCAGTGCTGGAATTCGGAGATTCCATAGTCGAAGGGACTCTTACCAATCCGGTAGGCGTCAGCGTGAAGGCCCAGTCCTTTTACCCGGTAATCAGGGACAGCCTGAAGGAGGCCATGTTATGCATAGTCGGTCCGATCATGGTCAATAAGATAGCGGTATTTATCCCGTGCTCCAGGCCGCAGCTTGAATATGACGACAGAATATCCCTTATAGAGAAGGCAAGAAAGCTGATTCGTGAGCTGACAAAGCAGATTGATATACAGTTCAGGATTGGAATTGGCTCTGTTACAACCTTGCAAAGGCTTGGTGATTCATTCAAGGAAGCAATCAATGCTATACGAAACGGCAAGGGCCGGGTAGCTCATGTGAAGGACCTTCCCATAGGCTGCGAATATGAAGAGGATTATCCGGTTGAGACGGAAAATGCCCTGTTTGACAAGATCCAAAAAGGAGATCTGGATGGGACAAGGACGGAAGCCAATCTTTTCTTTGACTGGATGATAGAGCATTATCCGGATTGCATGATGGATATAAAGCTGAAGGTTCTTGAATTCATTCTTTTTGCGGAGCAGAAAGCGTTTTTAAGCGGCGGGATGAAATACTACTTCAGGTATCGGAAGGATTATATGCCAACTCTTGTGCAGATAGAAAATTATGAGCAGCTTCGGAAATGGTTCATTGAAAAGATTCTGGAAGCCTGCCGCAACATTATATCCAAAAAAGAGGAGCAGACATCAGGAATTATCAGCAGAGCCAAGGCATATATTGAAGAAAATTACCGCAGGGATATATCCCTTGATGATGTATCCAGAAGCGTGGATATCAGTCCTTATTACTTCAGCAAATTATTTAAGGAGGAAACGGGAGAAAACTTTATAGAATATCTTACTAATATACGTATAGAAAAAGCTAAAAAGCTTCTTTTGAACAGGGACTTAAGCATAAAAAACATCTGTGTTGATACAGGCTACTCTGACCCGAATTATTTCAGCCGGATTTTTAAGAAGCAGGTAGGCGTAACACCAACGGAATACAGGGAAACCATGATTTGAAAGGTACGGTGTTTATGAAGAAAGCGGTTGCATTTATACTGTGTATATTAATGCTTACGGGCTTTGCCGGATGCAGGAGGCAGGAGAAGCCTGCAGATACCGGCGATGTTTCGGAGAAAAAGATTCAGATTGGTATGTCCTTTGATTCCTTTGTACTTGAACGATGGCAGAGGGACAGGGATGTGTTTGTTTTTACCGCACAAGAGCTCGGCGCCGAGGTAAATGTGCAAAATGCCAATGGAGATGTGGAAAAGCAGATATCACAGATAGAATATTTTATAGATAAGGGCATGGATGTCATTGTAATAATATCGGTAGATTCTGAGGCCTTAAAAAAGGTTGTGGAAAAGGCCAGGGAAGCCGGAATTAAGATTGTAGCATATGACCGGCTGCTGATAAAATCCAATGTGGATCTGTATATTTCCTTTGATAATGAGATGGTAGGGAGCCTGATGGCAGAGACCCTGGCCGACAATATTCAGGAAAACGGCAATATAATAACCATCTTCGGACCGACAACGGACCATAATGTTCAGCTGGTGGAGCAGGGCTTTAAGAAGGTTATGAAGAAGAAACCTCTTAATGTTGTTTACTCCGTATATGCCGTAAACTGGGTTGCGGAAGAAGCATATGATGCGGTAAAGAAGGCTGTTGCAATTACTCCCGATATAGCAGGAGTTTTTTGCGGAAACGACAATCTGGCCAGCGAAGCGGTGCGGGCCTTATCGGAATACAGGATGGCAGGCAATGCTATAGTTACAGGACAGGATGCAGACCTTGCCGCTTGTCAGCGAATCGTGGAGGGAACCCAGACCATGACGGTATATAAACCTGTGGATAAGCTGGCAAGAGCTGCTGCGGAATATGCGGTCAAGCTGGCCATGGGAGAAAAGATAGATGTTAAAACTACAATTTTCGACGGATCATGTGAGGTGCCTTACGTCAAGCTGGAGCCGATTGCAGTAAACAAGGATAATATCGACGAGATAATTATTGACGGAGGATTTCAGACCAGGGAGGACGTATATCTGAATGTTCCGGAAAAGCTGGAGGATTAATATAACAGACCCGGAACAATAAAAGTAACAGATCCGGAACAATAAAAGTAACAGATACGGAACAATAGTAAATTATTGTTATATGTATAGCAATTTATTGCTACTTATACCAATATAATTGTACTTTACTTACTTTCTAATATAAAAATATACGATATTTAACAAGTTAGTCCTGATATGTATATGTTATATTTAACGGGTAGTGTAATGGCTACATAAAAAAAAGGGAGGTAGTAAAGTATGAAAAAAAGACTATTGGGAATCCTGTTGTGTATCGTAATGGTATTTGCTTTGGCAGCTTGCGGTACAAAGGATGAAGAAACCGGAGGAAAGAGCAATGATAAAGATTCAGACGGTAAAAAGACAATAGGTGTCTGCATGCCGACAAAGACCTTGCAGCGTTGGAACCAGGACGGCGATTATGTGAAGAAGCAGCTTGAAGCAGCCGGTTACAAGGTAGACCTTCAGTACGCAGATGATGATATTCAGACTCAGGTTACGCAGGTCGAGAATATGATTGCCAACAATGTAAGCGTGCTGGTTATCGCATCCATCGATGGTGACTCTCTGGGAACGGTTCTGGCACAAGCTAAGGAAAAGAACATTCCTGTTATTGCTCATGACCGGTTAATTATGAATACGGACGCAGTAACTTATTATGCAACCTTTGACAACTATAAGGTTGGACAGAAGCAGGGCGAGTATATTGAAAAGGCGTTGGATCTGAAGAATGCTGCCGGTCCTTTCAACATTGAGCTGATTACAGGCGACCCTGGCGACAATAACGCAAAATTCTTCTTTAGCGGCGCTATGGATATTCTGCAGCCCTATATTGATTCAGGCAAATTAGTAGTTGTATCGGGCCAGACAGAGTTTGCCGAGGTTGCAACAGCAGAATGGAAAACCGAAAAAGCACAGAACAGAATGGAAAGTATACTTTCATCCTTCTATGCTGACGGTACAGTGCTTCATGCTGTTATGGCAAATAACGACTCAACGGCTCTCGGTGTTGCCAATGCACTGACCTCATCATATTCCGGACCTTGGCCTATCCTTACAGGTCAGGACTGCGATATAGCAAACGTTAAGAATATGATAGCCGGCAAACAGTCCATGTCAGTCTTCAAGGATACCCGTGAGCTTGCCAAGCAGGTTGTTTTGATGGTTCAAGCCATCATGGAAGGCAAGGATGCTCCTATTAATGATACGGAAACATATAATAACGGCGTATTCAATGTTCCTACCTACCAGTGCGAGCCTGTTTATGCAGACGTAAACAACTATAGGGAACTGTTGATTGATTCAGGATATTATACTGAGGATGATTTAAAGTAATATAAGCAATTCCCGGACTTATATGGGGCTATTGCATAACGGTTTAAGAAATGCAAGAAGCCCCATATAATCCATATAAAGAATAAAAAATGGCATGCATTTAGAGTGCGGTAATAAAAGTTTATCGGAGGGGGATACAATTGGCGAAAGTATTGCTTGAAATGAAGAATATCACCAAAACCTTTCCCGGCGTTAAGGCGCTTGATAACGTCAATCTTAAGGTTGAAGAGGGCGAAATCCATACTCTCGTAGGTGAAAACGGTGCCGGTAAATCTACACTGATGAATGTATTAAGCGGTATCCATCCCTTTGGCTCCTATGAGGGAGAGGTCATCTATGACGGCAAGCTGTGCCGTTTTACTAATATTAAGGACAGTGAAGAAAAGGGTATTGTTATAATACATCAGGAGTTAGCGTTAATTCCCTATATGACAATCGGTGAAAATATGTTCCTCGGCAATGAAAGAGGTAAAGCATTTGCTATAGATTGGAATGAAACCTATGATAAGGCAGACAAGTATTTACGTATGGTAGGGCTTGAAGAATCCTCAAGAACACTTGTAAAGGATATTGGCGTAGGCAAGCAGCAATTGGTGGAAATTGCAAAGGCCCTGGCTAAGAATGCCAGGCTGCTGATATTGGATGAACCGACTTCATCCCTGAATGAAAAGGATTCAAAAGCGCTTCTTGATCTTATTCTGCAGTTTAAAAAAGAAGGAATGACATCAATCCTGATATCCCACAAGCTTAATGAGATTTCCTACATAGCTGATAAAATCACAATCATACGGGACGGAGCAACCATAGAAACCCTGGATAAGGCTGTGGATGAGATTACAGAGGATCGTATCATCAAGGGGATGGTCGGACGAAGCTTATCTGACCGCTTCCCTAGAAGAGAAAATAAAAAAATCGGTGACATAGCACTGGAAATAGAGAACTGGAATGTTTACCACCCGATATTTGATGACCACAAGATTATTGATGATGTGAGTATGAATGTCAGGAGGGGTGAGGTTGTAGGAATAGCCGGGCTTATGGGAGCAGGCAGGACGGAGCTGGCCATGAGCGTGTTTGGAAAAAGCTATGGTACGAGAATCAGCGGTAAGATTAAAATTCATGGCAAGTATGTGCATCTTAATAATGAAAAGGCTGCGATCAGGCATAAATTGGCATATGTAACAGAGGACAGAAAAGAAAACGGATTGATACTTAACAATTCAATAAAACATAACGTCTCACTTGCCAATCTTGCGGGTATCAGCAACAGAGGCATTATCGATGCCGACAAAGAGTATATTGTGGCGCAGGAGCAGAGAGAAAAGCTGAATATAAAATGTCCGACTGTAGAGCAGAATGTATCCAACCTAAGCGGCGGTAATCAGCAAAAGGCATTACTGGCAAAATGGATGTTCGCTGATCCGGATATTCTTATTTTGGATGAGCCGACCAGAGGCATTGATGTTGGCGCAAAATATGAGATATACTGCATTATTAACCGATTGGTAGATGAAGGCAGGTCAGTGGTATTAATTTCCTCGGAGCTTCCTGAAGTTATTGGTATGTGTGACCGGATTTATATTATGGACAGCGGCAGAATTGTCGGCGAGGTACAGGGGGAAGAGGCCACCCAGGAAAATATAATGTCATATATTTTAAAAACAAGCAATAAAGGAGCGTAAATAATGAATAGAGCAAAAGTAATATCATTTGTCAAGGCGAATACAATGATTATTGCCCTAATAACCATTACAGCATTCTTTGTTTGGCAGAGGGGAGGAAAAATCCTGCTTCCTCAGAATATAAGCAACCTGATTTCCCAGAATGCCTATGTATTTATATTGGCGACAGGTATGCTGCTTTGTATCCTGACAGGCGGCAATATCGACCTTTCCGTCGGATCTGTGGTATGCATCGTTGGTGCCGCAGGAGCAACCTTAATGGAAAAAAAGGATGTACATTGGGTTATTGCCGTAATATTTATGGTAATCATCGGTCTGGCAATAGGTGCATGGCAGGGCTTCTGGATTGCTTATGTCAGGGTACCGCCCTTTATTACAACCCTGGCCGGCATGCTTGTATTCAGAGGCTTGTCCAATGTTATTCTTGAGGGATTAACAGTATCACTTACCAACACCACCTTTGTTAAGGTGTTCGGAGGAGGAGCAGACTGTTATGTCAGAGATTTCTTCGGAGGAGAGGGGTTTAATATTACAGCCATGCTGGCAGGCATAATAGCCAGTGTTTTGTATCTGTTTGTACAAATCCAGGGTAGAATCAGAAGAGCAAAAAAGGGTTATGAAATGGAGCCCCTTGTAAAAATGATTGTAAGAATTGTGATTATTTCAGCAGCCATCATTGCATTTTCCTATCAGCTGGCTAGACATAAGGGTATTCCGACTGCTCTGATTATTGTTGTAGTCGTAGTTCTGGTTTACGGATACATAACATCGAAAACCACCATAGGCCGTCATTTTTACGCAGTGGGCGGCAACGAGCAGGCAGCTAAGCTTTCAGGTATCAATACAAACAGGGTTTACTTTTTGGCATACACCAATATGGGCTTATTGGCAGCTCTTGCAGGCATGATGACGATAGCGCGCCTGACCTCGGCACAGCCTTCATACGGGCAGAATTATGAAATGGATGCAATCGGTTCCTGCTTTATCGGCGGCGCTTCGGCATACGGAGGTACCGGTAAGGTCTCGGGGGTTATCATCGGTGCCCTGCTGATGGGCGTAATCAACCTTGGCATGTATATAATGGGCGTTGATGCCAACTGGCAGAAGGTGGTCAAGGGCATGGTCCTCCTGGGAGCCGTTATATTTGACGTGGTATCAAAGAGAAGATCGAAATAGCCTTACATTAAATCAGGGGATGAATAACAGGCCGCTGCATATTACCTGCAGCGGCCTGTTAGTATGTTATATTATTTAACTGCTGCTGTTTTGTCGACGGCACTTATACAGCAAAAGTGAAACGAAACTCTTTTATATTGACAAATTAAAAGCAAGCCTGTAAAATGTGCTACATAGCTTAATTGAACAAGTAAATGAGGGGGATGCATTTGTAATGAAACTAATTATTCCGGACAGTTATCGTTCTAAGCTTGATATAAGGGAGACCGAGATTGCAATCAAGCAAACCAAGGATTTTTTTGAAAGGGAGCTTGCAAGGCAATTAAATTTGGTGAGAGTATCCGCACCCTTGTTCGTGAAACCGGAAACCGGTCTTAATGATAATCTGAGCGGAACGGAGAGGCCTGTTGCCTTTGGGATTAAGGAGCAAAACGAGGCTGTTGCCGAGATAGTTCATTCCCTTGCAAAGTGGAAAAGGCTTGCCTTGAAGCGGTACGGCTTTCATATGGGTGAAGGCCTTTATACGGATATGAATGCAATACGCAGAGAAGAGTATACGGATAATATTCATTCTCTCTATGTAGATCAGTGGGATTGGGAAAAGATTATAGACAAAAGCAGCAGGAATATGGATACCCTAAAGGATATCGTGATAAAGGTATACAACTCCTTAAGGAATACGGAAAAGTATCTTTCTAAGATTTATGATTATATTGATGTTCAGCTTCCCGAGGAAATATTCTTCATTACATCCCAGGAGCTTGAGGATAGATATCCCGATAAGACTCCCAGGGAAAGGGAATATCTTATTACAAAGGATAAGGGTGCAGTGTTTATCATGCAGATAGGATGCATGCTGAATTCCGGGGAAAAGCATGACAACCGGGCTCCGGACTATGATGACTGGAAGCTTAACGGAGATATAATTGTTTATTATCCTGTACTGGATATTGCCATGGAGCTTTCTTCAATGGGTATTCGGGTAGATGAGGACAGCCTCTTGGAGCAGTTAAAGATAAGCGGATGTATGGACAGGGCTGAGCTCCCCTTCCAGAAGGCGCTGCTTAACAGGGAGCTCCCCTATACGATCGGAGGGGGTATCGGGCAATCCAGAATATGTATGTTCTGCCTGCGCAAAGCCCATATAGGTGAGGTACATGCCTCAATCTGGCCGGAAGAGATCCTGGAGGAGGCTGAAAGGATAGGCCTGCCGTTATTGTAGGTTATGAAATGCAGTGAGTTACGGCATAAGTATGCCAGAAAGCATAAAAAGAGGAACAACACGGGTGAATGTTGCTCCTCTTTTATTAATATCATGATATGTTAAACATTCTTAGAACGGGGTGGTATCCGGATGGGCGCCGGTACGTCCATAGGCTTCAAGAACCTTCATTGCTTCAATATCCTCTTCAGATAGCTCAAAATCAAAAATATCCTTGTTCTCCAGCATGCGTTCCCTGCCTGACGCTTTGGGCAGAGGTAAAAAGCCGTGCTGTATGCTCCAGCGCAGCACTATCTGGGCAGGTGTTTTATTGTATTTTGCAGCTAATTTAAGTAAAATCGGATGATCCAGATTGCCCCTTATCAGCGGGCTCCAGGCTTCCACTATAATCATGTGATCCTTGCAGTAGCTTACCGCTTCCCTCTGTACATATTGGGGATGCAGTTCAAGCTGATTCACCATGGGAGCGATTCGAACGGTTTCCAGCAAGGCTTCAATATGTTCAGGGAGGAAATTGCTGACGCCTATTGCCTTGATCTTGCCGGCATCATAAAGCTCCTCAAAAGCCTTCCAGGTACCTTCGTTGGCTTCCTTCCAAATATCCCGGTACTTAAGCGGCTTTGGCCAGTGTATAAGATACAGGTCAAGATAGTCAAGGCCAAGGTTATTCATGGTCATTTCAAATTCCTTCATGGTGTTTTCATAACCATGATCCCGATTGCCCAGCTTGCTTGTAATGAACAGTTCATTTCTTTTGAGTCCGCAGCTCCGGACAGCCTTGCCTGTGGCTTCTTCGTTCTCATAGACAAAGGCGGTGTCGATATGCCTGTAGCCGCAGTCTATTGCCTGCTTAATAATATCTACGGTATGCTCGTTATTTGGAAGCTTAAAGGTGCCAAAGCCCATGCAGGGAATTTTAACGCCGTTAGATAATACGTAAGTGTCCTGTATGCTTTTCATAAACTGTTTCCTCCTTCCAAAACTATCAGCAATAGTTAAAAACAATAGCAAAAGTTATACTTCCCAATTGGTATAAATTAATACATTCATGTCCATTTAAGAGCATTAGATTTAAGCCAGAGAGCTACTCCGTCTTCAGTATTGCTTCCAATCACCTCGTCAGCCTTTAATTTAAGTTCATCCACAGCATTTGCAACTGCTATTCTGTAATCGCTTGCTTCAAAGAGGGGCAGATCGTTTAAATTATCACCAAAGCAGACCACCTCTTTAGCCTTAAGATACTCTTTAAGATAACGCACGCCATGATACTTTGACGCAGCTTTGCTGAAAATTTCAAAATACCAATTATCGGGTGTATAATTATCCTTATACATGGTGCAGTTCAAATCCGGTAATGCCTTGATGATGGGATACACCTTATCCAGGTTTTCTTTCTTATCCATTAATGAGAAGAAAATCAGCGGCTCACGGGTAAGCAGCCTGAAATCGTCAATTTGAATAAAAGGCTTTTTATAAAGCCTTACCCGTTCCTCATAGAATTTAATTAAGGTACGGCTGTTAAGCTCTTCATAATAGGTGGACATAACACCATCTGACAGGGTATATGCAAAGCCCTTGAGCTTATTCTGAACAATTATCGAGAGCAGGCGCGCGCTGTTTTCCTTGTCAATAGCTTCTACATTAATATAACGTTTTTTTTCAAGATCATATATGCATACCCCGTTCATAATGATAATAGGACGGTTCATGTGTACATTTCTTAAAATAGGCAGGACAGTAGCAATGGTTCGTGCAGTAGCAATCGTAAAGTTCACTCCCTTTGCTGCCATCTCGTTTATAATCCTTACCGTTGTGTCCGAAAGCTCAACATTAGGCTGTAATAAGGTTCCGTCCAGATCCGATATAAACAGAGTTTTCATGCATACCTTTCCTCTCAATATTTTAGATATCAATAATAAGCTTACTTGGAGGGGGATTTTGCCTTATGCATTATATATAATATCATTGCCGCATCACCGCCGATGAACAGCAGGCTGACAGCAGCTGCTTCGAATTTATCGGACAGCAGGCTGCGGACACCTAAAAACAGGCTCAGGACGGCTAGAAGATAAAAGGAAAAAAGATAAATCCTGATTGCAAAGCGAATGTTATTGAGCGACATTGTACGGAAAAATTCATATACCGAATATGCAAGTATTGCAATGGCAAGAATTAGATTTATATTGTCGTCGTTAACAAGATAAAACAAAAAATTGCTGGCCATAAGCAGGCCGATTATCACCCATTTGCCCGCAGAAAGCAACCGGCTCCTGTCCATCGAACAACCTCCCTGGTTTAAATTTATCCTCTGTATTCATCACTTAACAGACCATATATATAATAATCGGTAATAACATTTATTAAGGCGCCCATACGGATGAAGCCCTCCTTCTTAAAGCCGAGCTTTTCGGCAACTCGAACGGAGCCGGTGTTGTCCTTAAAGCACCTTATTTGAATACGGCTGAGTCCAAGGTCCTTGAAAGCAAATTCAATAACTGCTTTGCAGGCTTCCGTAGCAAAGCCCTGACCCCAGTAATTTTTATTCACTCTGTAGCCAATGTCTGCCTGCTTCTTCAGCTTAAAATCATAAAGGACGACTTCTCCGATTACCTTGCCTGAATGTTTAAGCACCATCAGCCATGAAAGCTCTCTTTTAGCCCGGAATTCCTTCATGGTTGTCCTGTAGTGGTAATCCAGCTTTATCTTTCTCTTCGGCTTTCTATGACCTTTTTCATCACCGGCTTCATCATAGGTACCCCAATAGCGATACACACTGTAATCGTTAATAAACTCAAGGCTGTCCCTTCCGTCATCGGTACTGTCGGTTATCTGTCTAAGTATCAGCCTTTCAGTTTCAAGCCTTGGCAATTCAATGAAGCTTGTCTCTAAACTCATTTAGGTTCTCCTTTATATGATTATACCATATATTATCATATAAATATTAAAATAATCAATGCGGGATTGGGTTTTATAGAAGATTTTCTATAAATATTTTCAAACCTATGATTATAAGAAGAATGCCGCCTGCCAGTCTGGCACGAAGACCTAAAAGCAATCCGAATCTCTTGCCGATAAATACTCCGATGATACAGACTGTAAAAGTGACAATACCAATTAGGAGTGAGGAGGTGCAGATATTTACCTTCATTGCGGCAAATCCCACACCGATTGCAAGGGCGTCGATACTGGTTGCAATACCTTGAAGCAACAGATTCCTTGCACTGAATATCCTGTCGGTATTGCATACATTTTCAGGATGCCTGTATTCCTTAACAGCCTCGGCTATCATATTGACGCCTATTGCTCCAAGCAGGACCAATGCGACTAAATGCTGGAAACTGCTTATTGCATCTGAAAAGGTTCTTCCCAATAAAAAACCAAGAATTGGCATCATGCACTGGAAGAAGCCGAAGCTTACGGCTGTCATGAGGGCATGCTTTTTAGTTACATTTCGCCCGCACATGCCGTCGGACACAGATACGGCAAAGGCATCGGCTGAAAGACCAAGAGCAATTATAAAGCGGGAAAGCAGGTCCATAGTATGTTTTTCCTTTCAAATAAGTGATTACAAACCATATGGCAATACTTATATGCAAAGGTATTATTAGTAGTCAATATGCATGCTGAATACAAAAAATAACAGTACAGAAAAATATTTTAGCTTGCTGATATTAATACCGGGAACAGCAGCGAGTCAATATATTACTTGCAGATTTTTACTGTATACATTATAATTATTAGATAAGGCGGATGATTTTAAACAGCTTCTCATAAGGTAATGCCCGGCAGAAAGCTTTCATTTATCCGCATTAATTTTGTATGTTTAAAGGAGTTCATAATGGGTGAGTATGTAATTGTAAGTGATGCTACACTGGATTTGCCTATTGATGTAATAAGGCAGTATGATCTGAGGATTATTTCGATGGGGGTCGATATTGACCATATCGCATATTCCTATCATCCTGACGAAAGAGAAATCGCAATAGATGATTTTTATAACAGGTTGAAGGCAGGCTCTGTATCGCATACCACACAGATTACACCGGCAGCATTCATGGAATTCTTCACAGAAATCTTAAGCCAGGGCAAGGATATCCTGTACATAGCCTTTTCATCGGGCTTAAGCGGTACATATGCAGCTTCTCTGCTTGTAATGGATACATTGGCCAGGGAATTCCCCGACAGGAAAATATATTGCGTGGATTCCTTATGTGCTTCGATTGGCGAGGGCTTGCTGGTATATAACGCAGCGCTGAAGAAGGAACAGGGCATGGATATTGATGAACTCAAAGGCTGGGTCGAGAATAACAGGACCTATCTCAGACACTGGTTTACTGTTAAGGATTTATTTTATCTTAAGCGCGGCGGCAGAGTTTCTTCAATTGAGGCTGTGGTTGGTACCGCATTAAAGATTCGTCCCGTACTAAGCGTGGATGAAAATGGCAAGCTTGTGGTATTGTCTAAAATAAGAGGCTCCAAGGCAGAGCTTGACCTTATGATAACCAAGCTGCTTAAGGAAGGAGTGGATCTGGCTTCCCAGACAATAATGATAGGACACGGAGACAACCTTGAGCAGGCTAAAGAGCTTGAGCGGCAAATCAGGGATAAGGGTATAGTAAAGGATGTAATAATATCAAAGGTTGGCCCTATAATTGGCACTCATACCGGTCCCGGTATGCTTGCTATGGTATATATGGGAGTCAAAACAGAATGATAAATACATAAAGCATACACTGAAAGTACAGTGCTGAAAGTATAATGCTTAAATATAATGATTAAGCGTTATGTTAAAGAAGGTGGTTTAATGACAGAGGACAGCAGCAAACATGGGCAAACCGGGTATCAGCAGATAAAGCCATATAAGAAGGATGCGGATTACTCCTATACACTGGGGGCATTTCCAACCTATGAGCTTATTAAGGCCAGACCTGAGCAGGCAACTAAGGTTATTATGCATTCAAGCTTCACCGACATGGAAGCTCTGAATGCTCTCTGCAGCAGGCATAATATTCCGGCGGCGGTAGATGATAAGCTAATCTCAAGACTAAGCGACAAGGAAAATTGTTATACGGCAGGCATTTTTGCAAAATATGAATGCAAGCTTAGTAATGACCTTCCGCATATAGTCCTTGTCAATCCCGGCAATATGGGCAATCTCGGCACTATTCTAAGGACAGCCGTGGGCTTTGGCATATATGATGTGGCTGTAATACTACCGGCTGCAGATATATATAATCCAAAAACTATAAGGGCCTCCATGGGGGCCTTTTTCAGGCTCCGTTTCCATCAGTATGCCTCGTTTTCAGATTATTGCAGGGAGTATCCGGAGCATGAGATATATACATTTATGCTTGACGGAGAAAGATCCTTATCACTAAAGGACAGCCCAGGGTCCGGGCTCTTTTCACTGGTGTTCGGGAATGAGGCAACCGGACTGGATGCTTCATATAAAAATATAGGCACAAGTATCTATATTCCGCAGACAGAGGATGTGGATTCACTCAATCTGACAATTGCAGTCGGTATTGCGGCATATGTGTTTACAAATCAATAATCTGTCGGCTAATAAATTAGCATTCAGACTAATTTAGCAGTAATTAAATTACAAACATGTAAGTTTACTAGCAAGTAAATTTACGGGTAATACAAGCAATTATTTTACAAGCAATACAAATAATTACACAAGCAATTAAATAAGATAAGCCTGATAAAGGCAGAGGGAGGCATGCATGAAACTGAACTATAAGCGTACGTTTTTTGTTGGCTTGGCATTTATGTCAATTTTGGCATTCTGGGAGCTTTACGATGGTGTTGTTCCCAAGATGTTATCAAAAACCTTTGGAATGGGGGAGACTTTGATTGGCTTTGTTATGGCGCTCGATAACATCCTGGCGTTATTCCTTTTGCCACTTATAGGCGCCTTTTCCGACAAGGTAAATACCCGTATAGGTAAACGAATGCCTTTTATATTAGCCGGAACAGCGCTTGCATCGATATTCATCCTGATTATGCCTGCAGCAGAGCATAAGGGCAGTCTTGCATTGTTTATAGCAGCATTAGGCGGAGTCCTTATATCGATGGGGCTATACCGCTCGCCTGCGGTTGCGCTTATGCCGGATATAACTCCCAAGCCCTTAAGGAGTAAGGCAAATGCAATTATTAACCTGATGGGTACCCTTGGCGGAGCCTATGCGCTGGTTATGATCATGTTCTTATATAAGGAGGACGGAAGCAGCAATCTGCCGCTGTTTATGTCCGTAGCCGCACTTATGATAGCAGCGGTCATTCTGCTTGTTTTAACAATAAACGAAAGAAAGCTCAGCATGAATATAGAAAATGAAGCCCCTGGTGCTGAAACTAAAGCAGAATCAACAAAGATGCCAAGGGAGGTAAGAAGGAGCTTTATTTTCATAATGTCATCAATATTCCTTTGGTTTTTTGCATATAATGCGGTTAAATCCGCCTTTTCCAGATACGCCGACGTGGTATGGGGGCTTACTGAAGGAAAATTCACCAATCCGCTTATTATAGCAATTATAGCGGCTTTGATCAGCTACATACCAATCGGTATAATATCAAGTAAAATAGGCAGGAAGAAAACAATTATTATAGGTATAATTCTGATGACTTTATCTTACTTCTTCGGATTTTTAGTTACGGAATATACGCCTGTTGTAAATGTCATATTTACCTTTACCGGTATAGGCTGGGCTGCAATTAATGTGAATTCATACCCCATGGTTGTGGAAATGTGCAAGGGAGCCGATACCGGACGTTATACCGGGTATTATTATACATTTTCCATGGCATCACAGATTGTTACACCGATTGTTTCAGGATTTTTACTGGAGAATGTATCATACCGCACCTTATTCCCATACGCCGTTATCTTTTCCATAGCCTCACTGTGCACTATGCTGTTTGTAATGCATGGTGACAGCAAACCGGTAAAGAAAGCAGATGTACTTGAAAACTACGATAACGACAATTAACTGATATTTGATGGTACCGCTTATACGGTTTATATAAAGGAGCTTGCAGCATGCTTGTTGAAATACTAATATTTGTTCTTGTTTTAATAAGCCTGTATATGCTTGCAATAATGCCGAAGATTAAAAAGAATCCGATGCACAAATCCTTTGACGGATGGTTTTATGCCCACAGGGGACTTCACGATAATAAATCGGATGCGNNATTCCATGAAAGCTTTCAAAAGGGCAGTGCAGGCTAATTACGGGATAGAGCTGGATGTACAGCTTACCAAGGATCAGGTTCCGGTTATATTGCATGATTATAATCTGAAAAGGGCCTGCCGCACAGACAGGAAGGTTTCCGACACTGCCTGTGAGGAGTTGAAGGAATATACCCTGTTTAAGTCCGATGAAAGGATACCCTTGCTAAAGGATGTCCTTGAGGCTGTAGACGGTAAGGTGCCATTGATAATTGAGCTTAAGATACCATGGCATGCAAAACCGACCTGTGAAGCCGTTAATGCAATTTTAAAGGATTACAAAGGTCTGTACTGCATCGAATCCTTTAATCCTTTTGGCCTTATGTGGTATAAAAAGAATCGTCCGGATATTGTCCGGGGACAGTTATCAACAGATTTTATAAAAGAAAAAATCGAGGGCAGCAAGGTTCAATATTTCATACTGAAGCACCTGCTGTTTAATTTCTTAACCAAGCCGGATTTCATTGCCTACCAGCATGAATATAAAAGGCAATTATCCTTTTCTATATGCAGAAGGATTTACCGTACCAGGACGGCTGCATGGACCGTAAAGTCCGATGAGGAGCTTGAAAGCTGCAGAAGATATTTTAACTGGTTCATATTTGACAGTTTTCTTCCGGAGAATAAGGTTCCTATGGGGTATAAATATACCAATATTGGGAAAATATAATATGAAATATTATTTTGAGGTTTATGAGAAGCATTATAAACAGTGAGAAGTATTATTTATTATACAACTTCTATCATTAATATCCTTATTATGATAATGACTGAAAGTATCATTATGCGGCTAATATATGAAGCGGGCATGTAGGGTGGTGCATATGCTGGAATTAATACTGTTATCCCTTGGAGGCTTCTTATGGAGGCTTTCAGACATGGTTTTAAAGCCCAGACGGTTATCATATGACAGTATATGCAAGGCTGAAGAAAAGAGGGGGCGTTTTAACCGGAGCAGGTATGATGCGTTGAGAAAGTATGAGTTCATACTTGCCTCCGATTTCGGGTACCCTCTTTCATGCGTTATGCTTACACCTGATTCATGCAATTTACGCAGTGACAGCACATTGCCTGATGGGAAAGCAGATATATGCAGAAGGATTGCAGTTTTATGCCATGGCTTCAACAGCTCCAAATGTGCAAGCTTTATATATGCCGAGATGTTTTTGAAGATGGGCTTTACTGTTATTATCTACGACCATAGGAATCACGGCCTGAGCGGTAAATCCTTTACCTCTATGGGTTATTATGAAAGGTATGATTTAAGGAAGGTAATCGACTGGTGCTATGATAAATTTGGCGATAATATAAAAATCGTGACTCATGGCGAATCTATGGGTGGAGCAACAGTCCTTCTGCATCTTGAGATTGATGACAGGGTGAAGTGTGTTATAGCAGACTGTGCATACTCGGATCTTACGCTGCTGTTAAGGCATCAGCTTAAGATCTTTTATCATTTTCCCATGTTTTTGATACCTGTAGAAAGTATGCTAACCTTCCTCAGAGCCGGCTTTAAATATAAGCAGGTTTCCCCGATAAGGGTTGTAAGGGCAGCAAACACCCCAATCCTGTTCATACATGGCAAAAGGGATAATTATGTGCCTACCTGGATGTCAAGGCAGATGTACGATGCCAAAAAGGACAGGAAAGCAATATATCTGGTTTCCGGAGCCAGGCATGCACAAAGCTTTTTTGTAAACAGGGCAGGATACAGGAGAGTGGTTGAAGGTTTCCTCTCTTCATATTTAGAAAAGCAATAAAATAATCATGATTTTACTTTACCGATAATAAAGAAGGTTTTTTATTGATAATTAGGTTATTATGAAGGTATCTTACTGATAATCAAATTAGTATGATTATAATCAGTATGATAAAAATAATTTTCATGGACAAAGAAAAGGCGTGTTGTATAAGCAACACGCCTCACTTACATTTTATAATTCTTTTAAGAATTATCTTTCCTTTTTCTTAAGAACTACAGTGCCAAGTGCGGATGCAACTGCACCTACGCCAAGCAGCAGGGCTGCAGATACAACACCGGTCTTAGGAGCTTCAGTAACAGGAGCTTCCTCAGCAACACCGCTGGTAACAGCCTCATATAAAGCCTGTGCAGCAGCAGCATCAAGGTAACCTGAGCCGTCCATACCTGCAATGATATCGCCATCGGCATTCCTGAATACATATCCTTCAAGAACAGCAGCACCTTCAGACTTGTTCCTTAACAAGAAAGCAAATCTTGCATCGCTGGTGATAGGACCAAAATCGCCTGAATATACAAGGTAACCGTCTACAGTTATATCCTTGTTGGCATATGTCTGGTTATCATAGCCTGATCCGTTCGGTGTGAATTCTAAATCACCGACCAGGTTAAGGTGAGCGGTACCTGTAAAGTTACCGGTAAGCAGGCAGTCAACGGATGCAATATCTGCATAAAGAGCCTGTAACTCATCGTAAACAGGTCCGTTAAATCCGTCCTGATTGCCGCCCCCGCTAAGCAGCTCACAGATAACAAGGTCCTTGCTGTCTTCCTTTGCTCCTGCTTCATTGCCGTAAACATACAGTGAAGTAGCTGCAAAAGCAGTACCAACCATCATGGTCAGAGCCAGTACGGTTGCTGCAAAACCGGCTAAAATTTTGCTTCTCAGTTTCATTATAATTCCTCCCTAATTATATGTATTTTTATTACTACAATTTGTATTATATCAGATGTATATTTAAAAGAAAATTAACAAATCGGATAAGTTTATTNNATATATAAATAATTTATACTGTTTATTATTTACACTAATATGTCATATACATATTATCCCACAGGAAATGATAATAAAGAAAAGAGCTTCATATTCTCATATGAAGCTCTCATCATATACTGCTATGTAGCAATAGGTTTTATTTTTCCTTCTTCTTAAGTACAACAGTACCGATTGCAGATGCAACTGCACCTACTCCGAGCAGTAAAGCTGCGGATACAACACCGGTCTTAGGAGCATCATCAGCAGCAGCTTCCTCAGCGCTGGGGATTGTAAGGATAATGTTGCCTGCTTCATCCTTGAATTCCATCTTGGTTACTTCCAGAGGGCCTTCGGTCTTGTTCTTTAAGTTAAGAACAGCTTCACACCATGTGGTGCCTCTTCCATCCATCTTAAAGGTATAAACCTTGGTGCCATCAACTGACTCTCCGGCAAGGCCATACTCAGGATTCTGATCTTTGGTTAACCAAGCTGCATCAGAATTGTAAATGAATTCAACATCATATGAGCAGTTACCCGTAACGGTGATATCAACGGATCTTGTAGCATGAGCTATATCTGCATCACCATACAGAAGACTTCCACCGCCGATAATCTTAACCCAGACATCGTTGCTGCTGGTCTGTCCGTCAACTACTGTACCACCTGCTGCTTCTTCATACTTTGCAGGCAATTTTTCTGCTGCAAGAGCGGTGCCAACCATCATTGACAGTGCAAGAACTGTAGCAGCGAAACCGGTGAATAACTTGTTCCTTAATTTCATTTCGTACTCCTCCTTAATATATTTGTAATAATAATACACAATTATTTTAACAAATTATACTAAACTTGTATATCAACATATCGGATAAGTTTAATCTTGATTTTTGTATATATTGCACAAACTGGAGATTAATACTACATTTTTTTATTAAACTCTGCATGTTTCATTGCCCGTACCTTAAGTGATAAGCCGAAAAGATTGATAAAACCTTCGGCATCCTTATGGTTGTATAATTCTCCTGTAGTGAAGGAAGCAATGCTTTCATTGTAAAGCGAATAAGGAGAGGTTGTTCCCTGCTTGATAATATTGCCCTTGTAAAGCTTAAGCTTAACCTCACCTGTGACGTATTTCTGAGTAATATCTACAAATGCCTGATAGGCTTCACGAAGCGGGGTAAACCATTTTCCTTCATAAACTATATCTGCAAAACGGCTGCCGATCTCCTTCTTAGCCGCAATGGTTGCATGATCAAGTATGAGCTCTTCAAGCTGGGTATGTGCTTCTGCAAGTATGGTGCCGCCGGGAGTTTCATATACTCCGCGGGATTTCATACCTACAACACGGTTTTCCACTATATCAACTATGCCGATGCCATGCTTGCCGCCAATTTTATTCAGCTCGCCGATGACTTGCGTAGCGGACATTTTCACTCCGTTAAGTGCAGTCGGGATTCCCTTTTCAAAGTTAAGGCTTATGCTTTCACCTTCATCCGGCGCTTTTTCGGGAGATACTCCAAGGACCAGAAGATGATCGTAATTAGGCGCTTTGGACGGATCCTCAAGCTCAAGACCCTCATGGCTTATATGCCACAGATTGCGGTCGCGGGAATAGCTGTTATCGGCAGAAAAGGGGAGATTAATGCCGTGCTGCCTGCAGTATTCGATTTCTTCCTCCCTTGAGGAAAGCGTCCATATTCTCCAGGGTGCGATAATCTTAAGCTCCGGAGCAAGTGCCTTGATTGTAAGCTCAAAACGCAGCTGATCATTGCCCTTTCCCGTAGCCCCGTGACATATTGCGGTGGCGCCTTCTATTTTAGCAATTTCCACAAGCCTTTTTGCTATGACAGGCCTTGCCATTGAGGTCCCGAGCAGATATTTATGCTCGTATACCGCACCTGCCTTTACGCAGGGCATTACAAAATCATTGACAAATTCATCTACGGCATCCTCAATATATAGTCTCGATGCGCCGCACAAGCGTGCCCTTTCTTCAAGTCCGTCCAGCTCATTTCCCTGACCGACATTTATGCACACGCATATTACATCGTAATCATAATTTTCCCTAAGCCAGGGAATAATTGCGGTAGTATCAAGTCCGCCCGAATAGGCCAGAATAACCTTTTCCTTCATAGTAACAACCTCCTGTTTAATTATTGATAATTACTTTATTAATAATGTAATTAATTATACAAGTTTAATTATATTTTTACAAAGCCAATTAACTTTGTTGTGTTTAAATATACAACATAATTTATTATTATGCAACAGTTATTTTTATTGACCGTAAAAAATCTTATGAAATACTAATTGCGGATTGTTGTTCTTTGTTATAATGTATTACATAATTAAAAAAATATCAACTCATGCAAGCTTCACTTGCTTTTATTAATAGCAGGCTAATACAGAGGGAGGACAATACGCAATGTACCGGATTATATTGGCTTCTGAATCACCAAGACGAAAGGAAATAATGACAACCATGGGAATTCCGTTTGAATGCGTACCTGCAAATGTCAGGGAGCATGAGGTTGCATTGGAGGATCTTAAGCCTTCGGAAATGGTAAAAAAGCTTTCCGGGCTTAAGGCACGCTCCGTTGCCGGGGAGCTGGCCGGCAGGGATGAGGATCTTATTATAATCGGGGCAGATACAATGGTATTCTTTAAGGAAGAGGCTCTGGGAAAGCCAAAGGATAAAAAGGATGCCGAAAGGATGCTTCTTATGCTGTCCGGTAATGTTCATGAGGTTTATACAGGAGTATGCATTATTATAAGGAAAAAAGTCGGAACTAATAAAATACTGAGCTTTGCCGTACACACCCGTGTTACGGTTGCTCCGCTCACCATAGAGCAGATCAGGGATTATATATCAACAGGAGAGCCTATGGACAAGGCAGGAGCTTATGCAATACAGGGAGGGTTCGGAATATTTATTAGGGAAATCAAGGGCGACTATTATAATATAGTAGGCTTTCCAATCTCAAAGATATATGAAAAACTGCTTGTACAGGGAATAGATCTGAAAAAATTATAAAAAAGGTATTGCATAAAAATAATTACTAATGTATAATTATAAAAATCTTAACATAAATAATTCTGTTATCCCGAAACATAAGGATATAGTCATATGGAATATGGAATATGAAATATGGAATATGAAATATGGAATATGAAATATGGAATATGGAATATGGAATATGGAATAGATGCTTTATTACTTGAATGTAGAGATGGAGGTTTTAATTATGAAGATGTTTGAGGGCGGCGTTACTGCAGCTAAAGGATATAAGGCAGGGGGAATATATGCAGGCATAAAGAAGAAAAGGAAGGATCTTGCCATGGTATATTCGGTTGTTCCTGCTAAGGGCGCAGGAGTATTTACGAAGAATATGGTCAAGGCCGCTCCTGTATTATGGGATATGAAGCTTATTAAGGAAAGCAGCTTTATTCAAGCCGTAGTTATAAACAGCGGCGTAGCCAACGCCTGTACGGGAAAGGTCGGAGATGAGAACAACCTGCTTATGGCGCAGGCTGCAGCAAAGGCTTTGAATATTTCTGCAGATGCAGTTCTTACCGCCTCAACAGGTGTTATAGGAAAGCATCTTCCGATAGATATTATAACAGAAGGCATCATGAAGGTATCTGAAACAATTACCGACACACCTGAGGCGGGAAGGCTTGCGGCAGAGGCAATCATGACTACTGATACATATTGTAAGCAATGTGCGGTAAGCTTTGAGCTTGACGGCAGGGAGGTTGTTATAGGAGGCATGGCCAAGGGATCCGGAATGATTCATCCGGACATGGCGACTATGATTGCCGTTATTACCACGGATGCCAATATAAGCAAGGAGCTTATGCAGGAAGCATTAAGCAATGATGTGAAGAAGACCTTCAATATGATATCCGTTGACAGGGATACGTCCACCAACGATACACTGCTTCTTCTTGCCAACGCACAGGCAGGCAACAGGGAAATTGTTCATAAGGATGAGTCATATGAAAAGTTCTGCAATGCCCTCAATATGGTGACAACCAAGCTTGCCAAGCTGCTTGCAGCCGATGGGGAGGGAGCAACCAAGCTGCTGGAAGTAAAGGTTAAGGGAGCCGCTACCTGGGAGGACGCAGCTGCCATAAGCAAATCCATTATATCCTCCAATCTGGTAAAAACAATGGTATTTGGCAATGATGCCAACTGGGGACGCATCCTGTGCGCCATGGGCTATGCCCAGGTCGAATTCGACCCGTACAAGGTGGATCTGCATATTGAAAGCGATGCGGGAAGCGTAAAGCTTGCGGAGAACGGTTTGGCTGCCGATTATTCGGAGGATAAGGCTTCTGAAATTCTGTCGTCAGTTGTTATTAAGGTAACAGCCGATATTCATTCCGGGGAGGCTGAGGCGACCGCCTGGGGATGCGATTTTTCCTACGATTATGTAAAAATCAACGCCGATTACAGGTCTTAACGGATAATCATGTCCTTGGAGAGGGACGATAATAACTACTACAATAAATTAACCGGGGAAGTAAAATTATGGAGCATATGGACCAGATACTGCTGAAGGCGCAGACGCTCATTGAAGCTCTGCCATACATACAAAAGTTCAATAACAGGAAGGTTGTCGTAAAGTACGGCGGCAGCGCCATGTTTAGCGAAAGCCTGCAGGCAAATGTAATCAAGGATGTAGCTCTTTTAAAGCTTGTGGGTATGCAGCCCATTATTGTACATGGCGGAGGTAAAGAAATCACAAAGTGGCTGAGTATGATGGGGCATGAGTCTACATTTGTAGAAGGGCTTAGGGTAACTGACGAGCAAACAATGGAGGTTGCCGAAATGGTGCTTGGCAAGGTCAACAAGAGCCTTGTTCAGATGCTGGAAAAGCTGGGAGTGAAGGCTGCAGGCATAAGCGGCAAGGACGGAGGCACCTTCAAGGTGGATAAGAAGTATGTCAACGGTCAGGACATCGGTTTTGTCGGAAATATCAGGGAGGTCGATACAGACCTTATCAATACCCTGATTGACAATAATTTTGTCCCGGTCATTTCACCGATAGGGTTGGATGATGACTTCAACAATTACAATATTAATGCGGATGATGCCGCCTGCTCGGTAGCAACTGCTATAAAGGCGGAAAAACTGGTATTTTTGACGGATATTGAGGGAGTGTATGCCGATCCGGGGAATAAGAACAGCCTGATATCGGTACTGACCCTTAAGAAAGCGGATGAACTGCTAGATAGCGGGTATATAGGCGGGGGCATGCTTCCGAAGCTGAAGAACTGTGTAGATGCGGTAAGAAACGGCGTATCCAGGGTGCATATACTTGACGGCAGGATTGAGCACTGTCTTCTGCTGGAATTCTTCACGAACCGGGGAATTGGGACGGCAATAGTAAGCGAGGATAATATATTCGACAATGAGCTTAAGGTTGTTAATGATGCTGTGAAGCATAAATAATCTGCCGGGAGGAGGCTTGTATCATGGATAATATGAATACAATTATTAAGGAAGCCGATAAGCTTCTGATGACTACCTATATCCGATATCAGACTGTCCTGGATAAAGGGGAAGGGGTATATTTATACGACATTAACGGAAAGAAGTATCTGGATTTTGCGGCAGGAATTGCGGTATTTGCATTTGGATACGGCAACAGTAAATATAAGGCTGATTTAAAGAACCAGATTGACAAGCTAATGCATACCTCCAATTTGTTTTACAACGCTCCGGCGGTTGAAGCGGCAAAAAAGCTTTGCAAGGCATCGGGTATGGATCGAGTATTTTTTACAAGCAGCGGCACAGAGGCTATTGAAGGGGCAATCAAGCTTGCCAGAAAATACTACTATATGAAGCGGGGCAAGGCGGGCGGAGAGATAATTTCAATGGGCCATTCCTTCCACGGCAGGAGCATGGGAGCCTTAAGCGTAACTGGAACTAAGAAATACAGGGAAGCATTTGAACCGCTAATCGGCGGAGTCGTGTTTGCTGAATATAATAATTTGCAGAGCGTTGAGGAGCTTGTAAATGATAATACCTGTGCTATATTAGTCGAGCCCGTTCAGGGTGAGGGCGGGATTTATCCGGCAGATAAGGAATTCCTGACAGGCTTGAGAGAGCTTTGCAATAAGAAGGATATATTGCTTATCTTTGATGAAATACAGTGC
>DCTS01000067.1:55929-58748 GCA_002329645.1 Lachnoclostridium sp. UBA1434
CAACGGAGAGTGTGGCCGAAGCCTTTAAGCCGGGAGATCACGGCACCACCTACGGAGGCAATCCCTTTGCAACCGCAGCAGTAAGCAGTGTTTTCGATATATTTGAAGAGCTGAGGATACTGGATAACGTAAACACTGTTGCGCCGTATTTATCTGAAAAGCTTCAAAACATGACCGACAAGTACGGATTTATTAAGGAGCACCGCGGGCTGGGACTTATGCGCGGATTGGAATTTGCATTTCCGGTGAAGGATATCATAGAAAAAGCAATGGACAAAGGGCTCATATTAATATCGGCAGGGGCTGATATTATCCGCTTTGTTCCACCGCTCATTATAACAAAGCAGCATGTGGATGATATGGTTGAAATTCTGGATAGTGTTCTGGATGAAATAAAATAGCAGATTGGAATAGAAAGCAAAGCATATCAGCAAGGAAAAACAGCAGAGCAAAACTGCAAGTATGATAATAAAGCTGAGTAATAAGAAAACAACATAGAAAAATAGAAAAACAACCTGCGGGAAAAGTGCATATACCTTTATGATTTTGGCAATGTTATTCACCATAAGGGCTGTTTTATAACGGTCATATAATAATCACATTATTAGATCGCTATAAAACAGCCCTTAAAGCTGTTTTATAATGGTCATATAATAATCACATTATCAGGTTAATATAAAGCAGCCCTTATTTTCCTGTATGTTTATATTTGAATATATGAAATTATATATTAACTGAAATTATAAATTCATTCTGGTCAAATATTTATGTTTCTGAATTATAAAGCATATAACAGGAGGTTGGTTTTTTGTTGGGAATCTTGATTGCTGCAATATCCGGAGCGCTTATGAGTGTTCAGGGTGTATTCAATACAGGAGTCACAAAGCAGACAGGCATATGGCTGTGTGCTAGCTTTGTCCAGCTTACGGCATTTTTATTTTGCATCGGAGCATGGTTTGTAACGGGAAAACAGGGCAGCGTACAGGACTTGTTCAGGATAGAAAATAAATATATGCTTCTTGGAGGAGTACTGGGAGCCCTTATTACCTATACCGTGGTTAAGAGCGTGGAAAGCCTGGGACCCGCAAGAGCCAATATGTTTATTATTACATCACAGCTGATCATAGCCTATCTTATTGAGCTTTGCGGCATCTTCGGAACAGAGAAGGTACCTTTCGAGTGGAGGAAGCCGGCTGGTCTGGCATTAATGCTTGCGGGGATCATCATATTTAAATGGAAATGATGCACATAAAAACCTGTCCATTTCTCCGAAATACCTATTGTAATAGCTTATTATATTATGTAAAATAGGAAATGAATAGTTATAAAGGTATAGAGGGACCTTTTTAAGTCTTCTTTAAGCAGTATAAAAAGATGCATGAAGCATTATGCCGGCAGCACCAAAGTATACCGGCGGTAGCAAAGTATGCCTGCAGCATCGAAGATGCTGACGATATCTGATGACACTGACAGCATCAAGGTATACCTGCAGCACCATAGTATACCGGCAGCATCAAAATATGCCGACATCATTAAAGTATGCCGGCAGAATTATGCTTACAGCATCTTTTAAGCTGAGGAGAAGATAACTATGAAAAAGAAGTATATTACGGCGGCAATAACCGTGTTTTTACTTGCAGGTGCAGGCATGCTTTATAGCTGTGCAGGTACCAATGCAAGCTCCATTGGGAGTTCGAATAGTCTCTCTGTTGTAGATTCATTGAGGGAAGATAAACTGCAGTCAGAGAACGAGAAATCCGAAGGCGGCAAAGCCCATGCCGCATATCAGAATTTAGCTGGTGAACAGAATGCAGAAAGCAGTCCTGACGGGATTAAAAGTCGGGATAATAGTATTAAGGATGATACAAATAGCCAGGATGTAAAAGAAACCGGCAGCGATAATAAATACATCTATGTGCATATATGCGGGGCTGTCATTAAGCCGGGAGTGTATAAAATAAGCCCGGACTTGAGGCTTGTAGACATTATCTCCCTGGCCGGCGGGCTTACTGAAGATGCTGCCGGGGACAGTATAAATCAGGCTAAGGAGCTTAGAGACGGGGAACGCATATATGTTCCTACTGAAGAAGAGATTAAGGAGTCGGGTACAGGGCAGTATATAAGTGATGTAATGCCGGATTCAACGGACTCAGAGGCAAATGCCGGATCGGTTGATATTAACAGCGCAGGTTTAGAGGAGCTCATGTCCCTTCCGGGAATTGGCAAGGCCAAGGCTGAGAGCATCATAAGATACCGCAGCGAGCATGGCGGCTTTAGGTCTGTTGAAGATATTATGAATATTTCCGGCATCAAGGAGGGCCTGTTTAAGCAGCTTTCTCCATACATAACAGTTAAGTGACATAATAAGACTATGCATTATGATATGATATTCTAAAGCTTTACCTGGAGCCTTTTCTACTGGCATTTAGCCTGATGCATGATGATAAACCGGCATGCCAAAAGAATCGTTAAGCATAAATACAACCATAATATAAAGAGGTGAGGAAATGGCTAAGAAGGTACTAGTGGTAGATGATGAAAAGCTTATAGTCAAGGGCATACGCTTCAGTCTTGAGCAGGATGGAATGGAAGTGGATTGTGCTTATGACGGTGAGGAGGCACTTGAAGCTGCCAGGAAAAAGGAGTATGATGTGGTTCTTCTGGATGTCATGCTGCCGAAGCTGTCAGGCTTTGAGGTGTGCCAGCAGATAAGGGAATTTTCATCAATGCCTATCATCATGCTGACAGCCAAGGGGGACGATATGGATAAAATCCTGGGATTGGAGTACGGAGCGGATGATTATATCACCAAACCCTTT
>DCTS01000067.1:58863-65524 GCA_002329645.1 Lachnoclostridium sp. UBA1434
GACAGCCAAGGAATTTGATTTGCTCGAGCTTCTGGTTTTTAATCCGAACAAGGTTTACAGCAGGGAAAATCTTCTGAATATCGTATGGGGCTATGATTATCCGGGTGATGTCAGAACTGTGGATGTTCATATCAGAAGACTGCGCGAAAAAATAGAGAGCAATCCTAGTGAACCGAAATATATACATACAAAATGGGGTGTTGGCTATTTTTTCCAAGATCAGGACTAAGCTGCGTTTCTTTAACAGCATACGGCTGTATATGCTGCTGATCTTTATCGTGGTCGGCATTGTTCCGCTTGTTTTATTTTCCAATGTATTATTGAAGGATTATGAAGAGAAGGCTGTTGCCAACAGGATAACAGTCCTGAAGAACCAGGCCAACATATTATCAAGCATAATACAGTCCAGCGGGTATCTGTCCATGGCCGATGTGCCGGGTATTGACCAGGAAGTGACCAGGCTTGCCGATATATATCAGGGCAAGATAGTTGTTGTTAACAATAATTTAAGGATTGTTAAGGATTCCTATGGCCTGGAGGATGGGAAATATCTGGTTTCGGAGGAGGTTATCCGCTGTTTTTCAGGTTCGTTAGAAAAGTATACGAGTTATGACAGGGCAAGCAGCTATGTAAGACTTACTTATCCCATTACCAACAAGGATAGTAAGGAAATTATGGGTGTTATTGTCATGTATGCATCCGTCAAGGATATGCAGGGTATAATAAACAGCCTTAAGCAGAGAGCAATATTATTTACGGTTACCCTGTCCGTGGTAATAGTCGTATTCGCAATATATTTCTCGGGNNATGCTTTCCAGGCCTCTCAAAAAAGTCGTTAATTCAATTGACAGAATATCAGAAGGTTATCTTGAGGACGGTGTATCAATCAAGGGTTATTATGAGATTGAGAAGATATCCGATTCCTTTAATATAATGATTTCACGCCTTCAAAAGCTGGAAAACTCACGTCAGGAGTTCGTATCCAACGTATCCCATGAGCTGAAAACACCAATAACCTCCATAAAGGTACTTGCGGATTCATTGCTTTCGCAGGAGGATACCCCTATAGAGCTTTACAGGGAGTTTTTAGTCGACATAACCGAGGAAATTGAAAGGGAGAATAAGATTATCAATGACCTTTTGTCACTTGTCAAGCTTGATAAGGCAGCAGGGGATATGAACATTTCCAGTGTCAATATAAATGAGCTTCTGGACCAGATATTAAAGCGACTTACACCCATTGCAAAAAAGAATAATATAGAAATTATTTATGAAAGCTTCAGGCCTGTGGCAGCAGATGTGGACGAGGTCAAGTTAACCCTGGCAATTACCAATCTGATTGAAAATGCCATCAAGTACAATGTAGAGGACGGATGGGTCAGGATATCCCTAAACGCGGATCATAAATACTTCTTTATTAAGGTGTCGGATTCAGGAATAGGGATACCCGAGGAGGCTTTGGATTATATATTTGAAAGATTTTACCGGGTGGACAAGGCAAGATCAAGGGAATCAGGAGGTACCGGTCTTGGACTTGCCATTACAAAGAGTGTAATTCAGATGCATAGAGGCGCCATCAAGGTTTACAGCAAGGAAGGCGAAGGAACCACCTTCAATGTACGTATTCCGTTGAATTATATTGCTTAGAATTGCGTATATGTTAGTCGGAATTAGAGTCAATTGCTTTATAATTAGCCGTGATTACAATGGAGGCTGCAATGAAAAAGCTGTTATTCATATTATTAATATTAATGCTTCTTATACCGGCCGGCTGTTCTAAGGGCAAACCTGACGAAGACAGCGGTGGGTCCAAATACTCTGTTTATTATCTGGACAGCAAGACCTCGGCTCTGGTAAGCGAAAGCTACAATCCTTCCGGAACAGGCAAGGAAGAACTGGCGCGGGAGTTTATTGACATGCTGCAAAAGGATCCGGAAAATGTGGTTTACAGAAAGGCTCTTCCCGATAATGTTAAGATTATCGAATATTCATTCAGCGAGGACGACCGGCTAACGATAAATTTTGATGCAAGCTACGGGGAGCTTAAGGGTATTCCGGAGGTGCTTGTACGTGCTGCCTTTGTCAAGACCCTCAGCCAGATACCGGGGGTGGAGTATATTACCTTTAATATTAACGGTCAGCCTCTTACGGATTCAAACGGCGAGCTCATTATACTGATGACGGACGAGGATTTCATAGAAAGCACCGGAGCAAAAACCAATTATAAGCTGATTCTGTACTTTGCCAATGAGGACGGCAATAAGCTTAAGGAAACCAGTACAGGCATAGTATATTCGGGAACAGGCTCGATTGAGGAAATGGTAATCAGTCAGCTTATTAACGGGCCCACGAAGATCGGAATGCGGGCTACGATACCGGATGGAACAACTCTGCTGAATTTAACTGTCAAGGAAGGCATATGCCAGGTGGATTTCAACGAAAAGCTTCTTGAGGCAGTGCCCGAGGTGACACCCGAGGCAACGGTTTATTCAATTGTAAATTCCTTGACCGAGATACCTAATATCAATAAGGTTCAATTTCTGATTAACGGCGCTGTCGTAGATACCTTCAGGGATGCTCTGCCCTTTAGCGGTCCCTTCGAGCGCAATCTGGACATAATAGAGACCAGGCAATAAAATTGGGTAATCAAGAAGTCTGGTAATTTGTAAGCAAGACAATATAAGGGACAAGGCAATAAAAGTAATATACGAAACCAGACAATAAAGAGACAAGACAATCAAAGAGACAAGACAATTAAAGAGACAAGGCAATAAAAGAGATAAAGACAATAAGAGAGACAAGGCAATAAAGAAGTAAGACTATAAAGATACAAGGTTATATATGAAACAAGGAAATAAGGAGGGGTGTGGATTTGATTAAAAGGCCCCTGGTTTGGGCGCTTGCAGCATACATTGCCGGTATCCTGCTGGCATGGTGCAAAGCTTCACTTCTGTTAATAATCTTTACAATATTTACTTATCTTTTTATTTTATATCTAATTTATCTGCTATTTTCAAAAAGAAAGATCAGACTCCTGATAAAAAAGGATTGCTTCCTCTTAAGTCTTCCGGTGGTCATGCTGCTTGGCATGTTTGCCATAAGGGATAATATTAGACCCTCCGATTTGGATAAAGCCTTTGGCGAGGAGGTATCCTGCACCATAACAGGAAAGGTTGCTATGGAGTCGGAGAATTCAAAGGGAAAGGTCCTGCAGGTGACAGACTGTACGGTAATGTTGGAGCAGGGCAGTAAGTATAAGGCGGGCAATATCATATTATATACATCTTCTTCACAGGCATTTCTTCCCGGCAACAGTATCATAGCTGCCGGAACCCTCGTAAAGCTTTCAAAACCGTCAAATCCCGGCCAATTCAACGAATATATGTATTACAAATCCGAGAACATAGATTATAAAGCTTATATTGACAGTATTACCGTAACAGATACCCGTTTCTCAAAGCTTCGCTTTATACTGTCAGAAATCAGGAAGGGATTGCTTACAACATATAAGGAGCTGCTTAAGGATAATGAGGCGGGTACACTTGCAGCAATAGTGCTGGGAGACAGACACCTTCTTTCTGAGGATATAAAGGAATTGTATCAGGAAAGCGGAATATCACATATTTTGGCTATATCAGGCCTTCATGTGACGCTGATAGGCATATCCGCATACAAGCTTCTTAATAAGCTTAAGGCCGGACTGGTGCCTGCAGCCCTCATATCGACCTCTTTATTGATATTATATGGGGTAATGACAGGCCTTTCAGTATCAACACACAGAGCTATTGTTATGTTCCTGGTAATGATGATGGCACGCCTCCTTGGACGGACCTACGACATTCTTTCCGCTCTATCCCTTACTGCAATAATAATTCTTTTGCAGAGCCCGATGCAGATGTTTCAGGCAGGTTTTTTATTTTCCTTTGGAGCGGTATGGGGGATTGCCGTCATATATCCTGCAATAAAAAAGCTGTTAGGCTTTAAGCATGCCATATGGGATACGGTTGCGGTCAGCTTCTCGGCCCAGGCAGCAACACTTCCGGTGCTGCTTGTATTCTTTTATCAATTCCCGCTGTATGGAATATTAATCAATATTATTGTTATACCGCTAACATCCGTCCTGATGCTTTCTGCGCTGACAGCAGGAGCGGCAGGNNGCTTGCGCATCGGCTTGTTTCTGATAGGGGGAGCTAATTATATACTGAAGCTTTACGAAGCGGTCTGCAGGCTTAATTCAAAGCTCCCTAACAGCCTTATCACCACAGGGAAGCCTGCCCCTGTACGCATTATTCTGTTCTATATCCTTATCATGCTGTTCATATGGGCAGCAACCAGGTATAAGAAGAAATGGATGATAACCATACCCCTTGCAGCTATCATTCTGCTGTGGCTTCCGATACATAAGTCAGACCTCAAAGTAACGCTCCTGGATATGGGTCAGGGTGAAGCTATAGCCATTAATACGGATAAGGGCAGCACATTCCTTATAGACGGCGGCAGCCTAAGTAATAAAAAAGCAGGAAAATATCTGCTTGAGCCGTATCTTTTATACACCGGTACGGACCGTATAGACTATGCCATCGTCACCCATCCTGACGAGGATCATATAAGCGGACTGAAGGAGCTTTTATCAGGAGACAGGATTAAAGTCAAGTGCCTTGTGCTTCCGGACGTGTTTTCGGGAAGCGGCTTAACAGCCGAAGCAAGTAAGAGGATGGGCAGGGAGTATTATGAAGAGCTTAAGGAGCTTGCACATAAGACGGATACTAAGGTTTTATATATTGATGAAGGCGATACAATAACCGAAGGTGAGCTTAAGATCACATGCCTTTTTCCCGCCAAAGACCTGTATTACGGCTCTGCCAATGCATACTCGACGGTCCTGAGTTTAAGCTATGGCGAGTTTGACATGCTGCTTACTGGAGATCTTACAAGTCAGGGCGAGGATTATATATTAAGACGATACCTAAGTTCACAGCAGGCAGGTTATGATATACTAAAGGTGGCTCATCATGGTTCAAAGTATTCTACCCATGAAGATTTCCTGGAGATAGTGAAACCTAAGATATCCATTATTTCCTGCGGGAAAGATAATTCGTATGGTCATCCCCATGAAGAATTACTCGCCAGGCTTGATGAGGTCGGAAGTGAAAAACTGATCACCTATCGTACGGGAGCTATTACCTTTATGACGGATGGTGTAACACTAAAGTATAGGTGTGTCAAGGGTGTGTCAAGGGGACGTGTGTCAAGGGGACGGAGTTATTGACACGTGTGTTAAGGGGATGGTTTTACTGACACAGATAACGACGTGATGCGACGATGAATAGTATAACTTACACATATAATTCAATTTTAATGGAGGTAGTTATTTGCCAAGAGTAGCCAGGAGAAAAAGTAATTGTGGAATATACCATATAATAATGCGGGGTATAAATCGCCAAACAATATTTGAAGATGAAGAAGATTACAAAAGATTCATACAGACAATTCAAAGATTCAAAAAGAAATGTGAATATATAGTATTTGCATATTGTTTAATGGGAAATCATTTGCATCTGTTACTGAAAGAAGGGAAGGAACCACTAGAGACTGTGATGAGAAGGATATGTGGCAGCTATGTACTTTGGTATAACAGTAAATATGGAAGAATAGGTTATCTGTTTCAGGGTCGATATTGGAGCGAACCTGTAGAGAATAATATCTATTTTCTCACTGTAATCAGATATATTTTTCATAATCCGATAAAAGCAGGTATAGTTACAAATATTTATGACTATAAATGGTCTAATTATATGGATTATGTCAAAGGATATAACAATAAAGGTATAGATTTTGTTCTAAGTATCTTTAATTCTGATAGAAAAAAGGCTATCAAGGATTTTATAGAGTACATAAATAAGGACGATGATAATAGATATCCGGATATGCAGGAAAAACAGAGAATAACAGATATGGACGCTAAGAAAATAATAAGAACTCTATGTAATATTGAAAATACTATAGATTTACAGAAATTAGACATAGCTAAAAGAAACTCATACCTAAAAGAACTGAAGAAAATGTACGGCTTATCTATTAGACAGATTGAGCGATTAACAGGTATTAATAGAGGAATAATACAAAGGTCATAATGTGTCGACAACCCTTATACCCTTATCACCTCTCCCTTTCACCGACAATGTGTCAACAACTCCGTCCCCTTGACACATGTGTCAACAACTCCGTCCCCTTGACACATCATAGTGAAAAAGAACCTGAAGTAAGAATACTGGATGACCACATTCAAATAGAAGCCATGTATGGATTAAACATTGACTTCTCTGAAATTGCTGATATATCTCTTATAGAGAAAAGCATGAGTGATATAGGTATTGGAATAAGAACCAATGGTTATGGCGGTTTTGGAGAAACCCTTAAAGGAAATTTTAGATCTGATACTCTCGGTGAAACCTTACTCTTTGTTCAATCGAAGTCGTCTCCTACGATAAGGATTGAATGGATTGGTAAGAAAGATGTATATATAAGTTTTCGCAGCAGTGAGAGTACAGAGCAGTTATACCGCCAATTGATAGAAGCGGTACCGTTAGGGGACGTGTGACTGTGTGTGACAAGGGGATATGTGTCATTAACTCCGTCCCCTTGACACACGTCCCCTTGA
>DCTS01000067.1:65560-80552 GCA_002329645.1 Lachnoclostridium sp. UBA1434
ATTATTGGCAATATCTCTGCCGTCCTCATATAAATAGGGCATATTGAACATAGCATCTCTTCCCTTATCGAGTTCAAAATTTGTGCCATCAATCCATCTGTAGAATTTCTTTTCTACTTTTTGCATACTCTCATTATCCTCATCGATACTAACGGCCATAGCATATAGGCCCCCGGGGAAATTAATTAATTTTAAGGGGCTTACATCAGCATCGGTAACACCGTCTTTTACTGCGCAGATCCATTCCGCTTTATCTTCTTTAAACAGTAAAAAGTCAAAACAATCGAAAATAACATTCTGGTACAAATGACAAAGCTGCCATAATTGATTCATATATCCGCCTTCCCTGAACATATCATCCCACGTTTGAATACCACTCGTTACGGCTTTGAAGCCTGGAATTCTGACGACCATGATATCAGGAATTTTTTTATCTAATTTTTCCGTTATTTCAATCAAGCGGCTTATATTGGAAGGCTTGCCGATATAATCCACACTGATCAACTGTGTTTCAATATCCTTCGCCTTGTCATTAAACTGCTTTATGTCAGAATTGTTCGCAAAATCTAATTTTTCAATTTCATGTATGAAGTCCAGAACAATTCCTTTCAGCTCATGCAGAAGAGCGACCTCATCGTCTATATTCTGTACTTTCTTTTCCAACACTTCCAGAACTACGTCAGAGCTGGACGTGTTGAAAATACGTTGTATATCTCTTATGCTAATGTTTAGCTTGCGTAATATGAGTATTTGTTCAAGACGCCTAACAGCATTTTCATCGTACATCCTGTATGCGTAGTCATCACTTCGGATGCTGCTGATCAGACCCATGTCCTCATAATAGCGCAGTGTGCGGGCTGTTATGCTATACTTGCTTGATACATCTTTGATTTTAATTAGATTGTTCATAGGTTCCCCCTTGTTAAATTGTTTTATGAGCTTAGTATACAGGCTTCCCCAAAGGAATAGTCAAGAGGAAATGCTAAAATTAGCATACTATAATTTTTACGTGTTACCCATATCAAGTTACTGCGAATATTATATCATTAAATTGATATCGAATAGAATAAAACTGGAATTAATGAGTATTGTTTCAATGAAAATAATATGAAACAGAAGGAAGGATATTAAATGGTTAGCGATCCAAGGCCTTTTAAAACAAATGCTCATGAAAAAAGCATAAGTAATACGGACTATATTCCTGTGATAATTTCAGATGGCAGTTATTCCTATGGAGGAAACCAGGGATGGTTTAGTAATGATAAATGGCTTAGCATGGATTACAAAATCCGTAATTATGGTTGCGGAACTGTTGCTGTAAGTGATTTGTTTTTATATTGGGCAATAAAAAATCCTTCTTATAATACCAAAGAAACTGAACTTGCAATTAATAACGGAAGGATCAATAAGGAAGACTACCTAAATTATGTTCGCAGGATGCATAAAAGATATACAAGAACATCAATGTGGATTGGAGTACTGGGCCCGAAACTGGCATCAGCAATTAGTTCATACAATAAAAGACATGATATAAAGTATAAAGCTTCGTGGAAATGGAGGCTTTCATATGAAGATATGCTGGAAATAATTAATGAAATGCTGGAAAATGATATCCCTGTAATATTTTCAGTAGGACCCAATACACCAAATTTATGGGGAAAGATGAAAGTGAATATATATACCGCAGAAAGAGATGATAATGATAATAGTGATGATAATGTAAATCGAGAAAATTTAAACTATTTACATCAATATACCGGAGTGAAAACTGTTAGCGGTCATTATATGACAATCACAGGAATCATTAATGATTATGAATATGGAAGAACTATTATATGTGTATCCTCATGGGGGAAAAAATATTATATCGATTACGATGAATACAGGTATTATATAGATAATTACGGTGGTACTTACACAAGCAGTTTAATTTATATCAGATAATAGCTGAATATATAAGGAATATATAATATATAGTTGATAATATTGCCTGATAAATGCGGTGATTTGTTTTAGTAAGCTATCACCGCGTTTAATTTATCTTGCCTTTTATTGAAACTATAGTATAATGGAAACTAGAAAACTAAAAACAGTTTTTTGGTTTCCGTTATTAGCTAAAGCATCATAATTATATTGCCTTACTAATAACTAAAGTCGCAAGGAACGGCCATGATATTGTGGAGATTAATGTTTTATTGTGGAGATAAATTTATTTAATGGAGACAGGGAGTATTATGGAACTTAGGGAAAAAATATTAGATGCAGTTGTGGAAGAGTTTAATGAAAAGGGTCCAAAATTTTCTATGGACGATTTAGCGAAACGTCTTGGGATTAGCAAGAGAACCCTGTATAGTATAATAGATAGCAAGGAGTCGCTTTTCCTTGAGATGGTGGACCATGTTTTTGGGGCAATTAAGGAAAGCGAAAGAAAAATTGCCGGGGATCCGAATCTTGATGTGATGGAAAAGCTGAAAAAGATATTGATTATTCTGCCGGAAAAGTACAAGACCGTAGACTTTCGCCGATTGTATGAGTTAAAGACTAAGCTGCCGAAGATTTATGCAAAGATAGAGAAACGATTGGAGACAGACTGGGATTTGACTTTTCGGATTATGCAGCAGGCTATTGACGAGGGAAAAATACGAAAAATCAATATGCAGGTGTTTCAGGCAATCTTCAGCGGCACTATTGAATATTACTTAAGCCGAAGTGTTCTAATTGATAATAAAATCAGTTATGAGGACGGACTTGAGCAGATGTTGGATATCTTAATAAATGGTATTTGTGTAAAACAATTGAATGATGCATTAGCCAGGTAAAAGACAATAGCTAAATAGTTAAAAGTAACATAAGTGAGATCATATATAAAAGGGAAGGTTTATAACAACTGTTCCAATATTGCATCCAACATTTCATTGCTTTGATATTATAAATAAAAGGGAAGGTTTATGACAGCTGTTCCCTCATTGCATCCAACAGTTCACTGTGGTGATATTATAAATAAAAGGGGAAGATTTATGACAAAGCGGATTAACTTAAATAATGGCTGGAGGTACAGCAATAGCTTTGATATGAAGATGATTGACCCTGACTATGATGATCATAGCATGGAGGAAGTGAGGCTGCCCCATGCCAATGTCGAAACCCCATATAATTATTTTGATGAACGTATCTATCAGTTTGTCAGCTGCTACCGCAAAAAAATTTATGCGGAGCCCGGCTGGAGAGGAAAGCAGGTCCTTCTGACCTTTGAAGGAGTGGCACATGTGGCTGCTGTATATCTTAACGGGAAGAAGCTGGCCGCTCATTACGGAGGCTATACGGCATTTACCGTTAATTTAAGTTCCGATTTGGTCTATGATGAAGAGAATGTTCTTGTCGTCGAGGTTGACAGCAGGGAAAGCAGTAATGTTCCGCCCTTTGGCAATGTCATTGATTATCTTACATATGGCGGCATCTACCGCGAAGCCTTTCTTGAAATCAAAGAATCCACAGCTATTGAGGATGTCTTTATATTTACGGAAGATGCCGGGGACGGTAAGCAAAAAGCAAGTGTCCGGATTTCCTTATCGGGAGAAGTTGATAAAAATGTTCATACTATCAGGCTTGAGCTGGAAGATAAGGGTCAGAGGATAGTTTTTTCCGAACAGCTTCCTGCTGCCGGCTCAGTCTTAAGGCATAGTTTTGAAGTTGGCGGTGCAGACTTATGGGACATAGACAATCCAAACCTGTATTATCTAAATCTCGCTTTATATGATAAGGATGTTTTGCTGGATGAGAAGGTAACCCGCTTTGGCTTCCGTACCTGTGAATTTAGGAAGGATGGGTTTTATCTTAATAACAAAAAGATTAAACTGCTTGGTCTGAACAGGCATCAAAGCTATCCCTACTTAGGCTATGCAATGCCGAAACGGATGCAGGAACTGGATGCGGAAATACTGAAGCATGAGCTTGGTGTGAATGCGGTCCGGACTTCCCACTACCCCCAATCGAAGCATTTTATTAACCGGTGCGATGAGCTGGGGCTTTTGGTATTTACTGAAATTCCGGGATGGCAGCATATCGGAGATGAGGAGTGGAAGAAAAGAGCCTGTGATAATGTTCGGGAAATGGTTGTTCAATACCGCAATCATCCCTCCATCATCCTATGGGGAGTAAGAATTAACGAATCCCAGGATAATGATGTATTTTATACGGAGACTAACCGGATTGCCCATGAGCTTGACCCGTCCAGACAGACCGGAGGAGTTCGATATATTAAAAACAGTCACCTTTTAGAGGATGTTTACACATATAATGATTTTCTTCATAATGGCAAGACAAAAGGGCTTGATAAGAAGAAGGATGTTGCATCCAAAGAGGTGCCTTATCTGGTCACGGAATTTAACGGACATATGTTTCCGACTAAGACTTTTGATGATGAGGGACATCGTCTTGAGCATGCCCTTAGACATACAAGAGTATTGGACAGCTTATTTGAACAGGAAGATATTGCCGGCGGTTTTGGCTGGTGCATGTTTGACTATAACACCCACAAGGACTTTGGCAGCGGGGATTACATCTGCTATCACGGTGTAACGGACATGTTCAGGAATCAGAAGCTTGCTGCGGCTGTGTATGCAAGTCAAAGTGACGCTCATCCGGTATGTGAGATCAGTTCATCCATGGATATAGGTGACCATCCTGCCGGCAGGCTGGGAGAGGTATATGCCTTTACAAATGCAGATTCTGTAAGGCTATATAGGGGGGACCTCTTTATTAAGGAGTTCCATCCTGCTAAGGACAGATTTAAGAGCCTGCCTCATCCGCCTGTTCTCATTGATGATTTTATCGGTGAGCTTTTGGAAAAGCAGGAGCACTTAAGCCATAAATCAGCCGAAGGATTTAAAGAACTGATTAAAGCAATACAGGAGTATGGACCGTCAAACCTGCCTTTGCGCTATAAGTTGAAGATGGCATATCTTTTACTGAAAAATCACATTAACATGCAGAAGGCTGTAAGCCTGTATTACGAGTATGCCGGAGGCTGGGGAGGCAATAATTACGGTTATCGCTTTGAAGCAGTGAAGGATGGTAAAGTGTTTAAGAAGATTGTGAAAAGCCCGGTTACAAAGGCGTATCTGGAGTATAAAGCAAGCACTACCCTTCTTAAGGAAGAGGAGACATACAATGTTGCCCTGGTCAGGATTACCGCCCATGACCAGAACGGAAACAGGCTTTACTATTATCAGGAGCCTCTTGTGCTGGAAGCTGCGGGAGCCGTCGAGCTGATCGGACCGAAGGTTATAAGCCTCAGGGGAGGCGCGGCAGGCACCTTTGTAAAAACCAGGGGAGTCAAAGGAGAAGGCATTTTAAGCATCTATCCTTCGGGTTCGGAAGAAAAGCATATACATTTTCAGGTAGAGTAAGGGACTAAAACTGTGAAGCCATTATTGAGATCTAACTCAAATATAATAAATTTATTTTTTATGAAACGGAGGGGTAGGGCATGAAGCTTACATTGAAGGAAAAAGTTTCTTACGGTATTGGGGCTGTAGGAAAGGATATGGTTTATTCCATTGTAACCGGTTATCTTTTGTACTACTATGATACTGTATTGGGAATAAGCACTACATTTATCGGAATTCTATTCATGATTGCAAGAATTTTTGATGCTGCAAATGACCCCTTTATGGGCATTATCGTAGAAAAGACCAATACCAGGTTCGGCAAATTCCGTCCATGGCTTGTAATAGGAACCGTAACCAGCGCCATAGCCCTTTATTTTATGTATTCAGTTCCGAGAAGCCTGTCAGGAGTGCCCCTGCTGGTTTATGCTTCTGCAGCATATATATTGTGGTGTACAACCTACACTCTGATGGATATTCCTTATTGGTCCATGATACCTGCCATATCCCAAAACGGAAAGGACAGAGAGACTATCTCCGTTATCGGCAGATCATGTGCCGGTTTTGGCTATGCCATTCCAGCCGCTTTGACTATGGTACTTGTACCGATTTTAGGCCGCGGGGACAAAAGACTGGGCTTCCAGATCTTTGCCGCAATTATTGCAGTGCTTTTCATACTGTCTACCATTATTAATGTTGTAAATGTCAAGGAGAAAACGAAAGTTAAGCTGGAAACTCCCACAATTCGTCAGATGTTCGGTCAGCTCTTTAAAAATGATCAGGCAATGATCGTTGTAGTAACCATTGTAATATTTAATGCATCCTTGTATTTGACCTCCAATCTGGCAGTTTATTTCTTCGAATTTGATATAGGAAATGAAAAACTCGTAGGTTTGTTCAGCACCATAGGAGGGGCAGCGCAGATTTTATCCATGATGCTGCTCCCGGCGCTTCGTATGAAATTTAAGCGTATGACCATCTTCGTATCTGCAATTGTCATGACGATGATAGGTTATGGCTTCCTCTTTATTCTGGGAACATTAAGCATTACAAATATCATTCTGCTTGCCCTTGCAGCAATAATCATTTATTTTGGCTTTGGCCTTGCTACAGTGCTGACGACAGTATTTTTGGCGGATACCGTAGATTATGGCCAATGGAAACACGGTCAGCGCTGTGAGAGCGTTATTTTCTCAATGCAAACCTTTGTGGTACAGCTTGCATCTGCAATCTCCGTATTAATTGCAGGTGTCGGCCTTGATGTTGTAGGTCTTGATTCAGAGGCGGCGGTTCAGACAAAATCTGCCCTTGTTGGACTTAGGGTTCTGATGATAATTATTCCCATAATCGGACTTGCCATATCGGTATTATTCTTTAAACGCAAATATAAGCTTTCGGATGATAGAATGGACCAGATAATGTCTGAAATTCATAAAGGGGAACAAGCTGCAGCTATAGAAAATTAATGAGAAAGAGCAGACTGCAGATGCAGAAAGGCAATAGAATGAGAGCAGGCTGCCACTGAATAAAATGAATGAAAATGAGTAAGTCACTGCTATATAAAAGCAAGTAAAGAGAGCGGGTCGCCGCTGCAGAAAAGCAATAAAAGAAAGCAGGCTGCCGCTATAGAAAACAATGAATGGGAGCAAGTTATCTCTGTATAAAATTGATGAAATGAAGAGTTTATGAGGGAGGATAACTATGATATATAATGAAAAGGATTTATATGTTCTTGAAACAAGGGATACTTCCTATTGCTTCAGGGTAATGCCGCAGGGACACCTTGAGCATCTATATTATGGAAGGAAGATTAATCCAGGGGAAGGATATGAACCGCTGATTCAAAAAACCGGTTTTGTCGGCGGCTGCCAGATTGCCTATTCAAAGGAGTTTCCTAATGTGGGACTGGAGGATCTGTGTCTTGAAATGTCCTCCTATGGAAAAGGGGATATCCGTGAAGCCTTTATTGATATTACCCGTGAGGATGGTTTAACTACCTGTGATTTTCAGTTTAAGGAAGCAAGAATACTAAATGAAAAAAAGAAGCTGAACACCCTGCCATCCGCATATCTGTCAGACCAGGGAACAGAGCCCGTAAGTCTTGAGGTTGAGATGTATGACAGCAACATGGATATTACACTGACCCTTGTATATTCAGTTTTTTATGACAGCAATGTTATTGCCCGCAGCGCCAGGCTGAGCAATACCTCTGAGAGGAAAATACTGCTGGAACGCATTATGAGCAGCCAGCTGGATCTCGACCCGGATGATTATGTTGTAAGTACCTTTCATGGAGCCTGGGCAAGAGAAATGAATCGATACGATACACCGGCGCAGCCCGGTATCCTGGTCAATGATTCCAAGATTGGAATTTCAGGAAATCGAAGCAACCCGTTCTTTATGGTCAGTCGTAAAAGCACAGTTGAAGATTATGGGGACTGCTATGGCTTTAATTTGATTTACAGCGGGGAGCATTATGCAGCCATTGAGGTTAACAGCATGGGAAAGCTGAGGGTAATAAACGGGATTCAGCCTGAGAATTTCAGGTTTCTTTTAATGCCCGGCGATTCCTTTGAGGCACCGGAAGCCGTTATAACATATTCAGACCGGGGATTTACCGGGATGAGCCATAATATGCATCATTTTATCCGGAATCATATTATTCGGGGAGAGTGGAAGGACAAGGCCAGGCCGGTTCTTTTAAACAGCTGGGAGGCAAACTACTTCAAATTTGACGAAGGAAAGCTTCTTAAGCAGGCCAGGGCTGCAGCAAAGGCGGGAATTGAGCTTTTCGTCCTTGATGACGGCTGGTTCGGAAAACGCAATGATGATACATCCTCCTTAGGTGACTGGTGGGAGAACAAGGAGAAGCTCAGTCACGGGCTTAAAGGACTGGCAGAAAAGATAAATGCTTTGGGTATGGATTTTGGCATCTGGGTAGAGCCTGAAATGGTGAATGAGGACAGTGAATGCTATCGCAGACATCCCGACTGGGCCGTTAAACTGCCTGATGCGCCCCATTCCCTTGGAAGAAACCAGATGATATTGGATCTAACAAAGGAAGAAGTACGCAAGTTTTTGATTGATGAGATGACCAGGGTATTCTCTGGTGCAAATATCCGTTATGTCAAGTGGGATATGAACCGGATCTTTTCCGACCGTTATTCCTCATCCCTTCCTGCAGATAGGCAAAAGGAATTCAGCCACAGATATATTATGGGATTGTATGAGGTATTGGATACCCTGACGAAGCATTTCCCCCATATTCTGTTTGAAAGCTGTTCTTCCGGAGGAAATCGCTTTGACCTGGGTATGCTATGTTATATGCCGCAGGTATGGGCAAGCGATAATACGGATGCCATCTGCAGAGCTGCAATTCAGACCGGCTACAGCTACGGGTATCCTCTCTCTGTAATAGGCGCTCATGTATCCGACTGCCCGAACCATCAGACCTTACGCAATACTTCAATAGAAACCCGGTTCGAGGTGGCTGCCTTCGGTTTGCTTGGCTATGAATGCAATCTGATGGAATTAAGCAATGACGAATATAAGATTATAAAGGAACAGATATCATTTTATAAGAAGTATAGAAAGACTTTTCAGTATGGTGACTTTTACAGAATCAAGGCAAATGAAAACGGTATATACCAATGGCTTTGTGTCGCAAATGATAAGTCCGGGGCTATAGGCCTTCATCTTCAAAAGGAAGTGATTCCGAATTACCCTCATGCAATATTTAAGACAAGGGGACTTAATGAGGAGGCTGTCTACCATTTCAAAAATAGGCAGCAGATATTTAACATCAAGGAATTCGGAGATTTGATTAACATGGTATCACCTGTTCATATAAGGAAGGATTCCCTTGTACATAATGTTGTTGCAATGGTAAAAAAGATGCCCGGTGAAGTGGAGGACTGCAAAGCTTTGGGATGTGTCTTTAATCATGCAGGAGTTAAGCTTAAACCGGCATTTGCAGGAACAGGCTATAATGAGGAGGTACGTTTGCAGAAGGACAATTCATCCAGAATGTACCTGTGGGAGAGAATACCTAAAGATCCGGAATAAGTAAATGAACAGTCAAGAATTCCAGTGACTTCAGTCATTAGTTCTATAGAATGTTTTATGGTAAGGGTAAGGTGGTCATATGCCGGAAAAGGTGCGCAGGGGCTATGTGCCCACAGATGCTGAGCAGTTTAATAATGAAAGCATAACAAAGCTGAAGGCTGCCCAGGAGGAGCTTCTATTTCTGATAGATCGCGGATACCCGATAAAATCGGCAGCCACCTTTATCGGCAACCATTACCTCTTAAGCGAAAGGCAAAGACTTGCACTGGTCAGGGCAACCGCTGCAAGAAGTGAGGTGGAAATGCGCCTTCAAAAGCTTATAACCGGCCAAAGGTGTGACGGCTGTGTATATATTGACGGCCTTAATCTGATTATCACGCTTGAGGTAGCCTTATCGGGCTCTACGCTTATTAGGTGCATGGACGGAACTATTCGGGACCTGGCAGGGCTCAGGGGAACCTACCGTCTAATCGATAAGACAGAATCGGCAATACATTTTATTGGTGACAAGCTGGAGGCAATGGGAGCCTGTGAGGTTGTATTCTTCCTCGATGCGCCTGTGTCTAACACAGGGAGGCTCAAAAGCAGTATACTTGAACTGCTTAGGCGCTATCCTTTTTCGGTATCCGTCGAGCTGGTGCCCAATGTTGACAAGGTGCTTGAGTCAAAAAGCAATGTTGTGAGCAGTGATTCAATTATTTTAAATAAATGTCGAAGCTTCTACAACATGGCTGCGGATATTATTAATGAAAGAATGCCGGATATCAGGATAATAGATTTGTCGGAGGTCGATTGAATTATGCGTTGTCCCAGTGTGTCAACAACTCCGTCCCCCTGACACACTGACACACGACAGCAGGGATGGTATAGTAATGACCCTGTCGCCATTGCATTATGGCAGCAGATTGCCTATAATTATATAATAAACAATTAAGCAGAATATGTTGCTTGGCTTAAGGAGGACTTGACTTGAAGCTTGATAAAATGCTTGAACAATTTGAATACACCTGTCTACAGGGGGATGTTCATATTTCTGTCACAGAATTGGTGTATGATTCTAGAAAGACCACAAGGGATTGTGTATTTGTATGCATATCCGGAGCCGTATATGACGGTCATGATTATATCGGTGAGGTGGCTGCAAAGGGAGCGGCTGCCATTGTAATTGACAGGGATGCTCCTTATCCTGAGGGCATTACAGTTATACGCACAGACAATACAAGGCATGCACTGGCCTGCATGTCTGCCGCATACTTCGGGCATCCGGCCGGAAGGCTTATTACCATCGGTGTAACCGGAACCAAGGGAAAGACAACAACAGCCTATATGATAAGATCCATATTGGAGGAAACCGGTCACAGGACGGGACTTATCGGCACCATAGAAACAATTATAGGAGATGAACACATACCCTCCGGCAATACGACTCCCGAATCCTATGTTTTGCAGCAAACCTTTGCCAGAATGGCGGATGCGGGATGTGAATACGTTGTTATGGAAGCTTCGTCACAGGGCTTCATGCTTCACCGTACGGACGGCTTCATCTTTGATTACGGGATATTTACAAATATTGCGCCCGATCATATCGGAGCGAATGAGCATAAGGATTTTGAGGATTATTTAAGGTGCAAGAGCATGCTGTTTCGCCAGTGCAGGACGGGAATTGTCAATATTGATGATCCGCATGCCGAAGATATACTGAAAGGACATACATGCAGGGTTGAAACCTTTGGATATTCCGACAAGGCACAGCTTGCCGCAAGTGATGTAAAGCTTCTTAAGAAGCCCGGATATCTGGGAATTGCCTATCGTGCATCGGGACTAATAGATATTGATGTAGAGGTTCCGGTTCCGGGTAAATTCAGTGTTTACAATTCATTATGCGCCATAGCACTGTGCAGAAATCTCAATATTGACGGTGAAAGCATTAGGAAAGCCCTAAGAAACGTTAAGGTTAAGGGCAGGGTTGAGATGGTTCCGGTATCTGACAAGTTTACCGTTATAATTGATTATGCCCATAATGCCATGAGCCTGCAGAGCCTGCTAACAACATTGAAGGAATATAATCCTAAGCGGCTTGTTTGCATGTTCGGCTGCGGAGGCAACCGTGCAAGGGATAGAAGGTTTGAGATGGGGGAGATATCCTCCCGTTTGGCTGACCTGACTGTAGTGACATCCGACAATCCCCGGTATGAGGAACCGATGGATATCATAAACGATATAATTACGGGAGTAAAAAGAGGCCCCGGGAAATATATAGAAATTCCGGACAGGGCAGAAGCAGTAAAATATTGCATAACTAATGCCATTGAGGGTGACGTTATAGTTATAGCCGGAAAAGGCCATGAGGATTACCAGGAGATCAAGGGTGTAAAGCACCATATGGACGACAGAGAGCTTGTTCGCGACGCGGCTTCATATCTATAAAGCTTATTCAGCCTGAAAATCTTATTAAGGTCATGCTGTAAAACCTGCAATATTGCCAAGGATTGCTCTAAGCCTGAGGATATTGTTAATACAGTAAGTATTTATTAAGCGCCGGGCCGCAGGATAATGAAGAAAGGTACGGATATTATGTCTTACCGAAAATATGCAGATATAATAATTGACATATCACAAGAAAAGCTGGACAAGACATACCAGTATGCTGTTCCTGAGAGGCTGGATGATGCAGCCGTAATCGGGGCTCCGGTAACCGTACCCTTCGGGAAGGGAAACCGTGTTATAAACGGCTATATTGTAGATTTGACAGAAGAACCTAAGATAGATGAAGAGCTTATAAAGGATATTATTGATATAAGGCAGGATGCGACTGTTATTGAAAGCCATCTTATCAGTCTGGCTTATTTTATTAAGGAGAATTTCGGAGGGACCATGAATGAAGCCTTGAAGACTGTTATTCCTGTGAAAAAGTCTGTGAAGGCAAAGGAAAGCCGTGTAATAACCCTGGCAGATGATAATGAGGCAGAACGAATTATCTCAGAAAGCAAAAGCAGGAATAATGAAGCCAGATTGAGGCTCCTTGAGGCGCTGTTAAAGGAACGTGAGCTGGATTATGATTATGTGATTAAGGAACTGGGTGTATCAAGGGATGTGATAACAAGACTGGCAAAAAGAAATGTGATAAGCCTTGAGGCTACCCGGTTATACAGAAACCCGGTTGAACAGGAGCTTGCAGAATATACACCGGTAAACTTAAATGAAGAGCAGCGTCATGTCGTGGAAAGCATAACAGGTGAATATAAGCAGGGCAAGCGCAGGGTATATCTTCTTCATGGAATTACCGGAAGCGGCAAAACCGAAGTATATATGGAGATAATATCCGAGATAATCAAAGAGGGCAAGCAGGTGATAATGCTTATCCCTGAGATTGCACTTACATATCAGACAGTTAAAAGATTTACCAACCGTTTCGGAAACCGAGTATCCATTATAAATTCAAGAATGTCCCATGGAGAGCGTTATGACCAGAGCATACGCGCAAAAAACGGGGATATAGATATTATTATAGGGCCGCGCTCCGCACTATTTACCCCATTTAGCAGGCTTGGGCTTATAATTATAGATGAGGAGCATGAGGGAAGCTACAAGAGTGAAAATACTCCTAAATATCATGCCGTTCCTGTTGCGGTTCAAAGAGCACGGCTGACAGGGGCTTCGGTAATACTTGGATCTGCAACCCCCTCGCTGGAATCATATAAAAAGGCATCTGAGGGGAAATATAAGCTGTATACCCTGACGAAAAGGGCAAAGGAAGCCATCCTGCCCAGGATATGGATTGCGGACATGAAGCAGGAGTTTAAAAATAAGAATAAATCCATATTCAGCGACAAGCTAAGAGGCCTTATTGAGGACAGGCTTGGAAGGAATGAACAGGTAATGCTGTTCATTAACCGGAGGGGTTATGCAGGCTTTATATCCTGCAGNNTTATAAAATGCCCGCATTGTGATATCTCCCTGACATCACACAGGGACGGAAGGAACATATGCCACTACTGCGGTTATGAGGAAAATATACCAAAGCAATGCCCCGCCTGCGGTTCCAGATATATAGCCGCTTTCGGTACAGGTACGCAGAAGGTGGAGGATCTGGTTAAGAAGGAATTTCCCGGAGCCCGTGTTATAAGAATGGATACCGACACAACAAGGAAAAAGGGCGGGCATGAAAAGCTTCTTAAGGCCTTTGCCGAACATAAGGCAGATATACTTGTGGGGACCCAGATGATTGTAAAGGGTCACGATTTTCCTCTTGTAACCCTTGTTGGAATACTTGCCGCTGACATGTCACTCTATGCTGGGGATTTCAGATCGGCGGAAAAGACATTCCAACTGCTAAGCCAGGCTGCCGGAAGGGCGGGAAGGGATGTGCTGACGGGGGAGGTTGTCATTCAAACCTACCACCCTGAGCATTTCAGCATAACCTGTGCTGCCGCCGGAGACTATAAAGGCTTTTATGAACATGAGATTGCTTACAGGAATATGATGCAATATCCGCCGGCTGCTCATATACTGCTTATTCTTATAACCTCGGAGGATGAAGCAAGGGTTAAGGAGGCTGCTATGATAACCGGCGATGAGCTAAGGGTTTATAATAAGGACATTATGAAGAATGGGCAGGATATGCTTCAGATAATTGGCCCTGCGCCTGCTCAATTATCTAAGGCAAACGATATATACCGGCAGGTTATATACCTGAAGCATCCAAGCTATCGTAAGCTGGTTGAGATAAAGAACCATATTGAAGCATATTACATGCAATGCGAGAGACTTGCAGGCTGCGGAATGCAGTTTGACTTTAACCCAATCGGCAGTTATTGATAAAGGAAAAAATAAGTATTGCATATACCGGGTAATGCAGTTTGACCTTAACCCGATGAGTAATTATTGATAAAAGTAAAATATTAAGTTTCGCAAATACCTGATTAATGATATATTTATTTATGTGATTATGTTGTATGATATAATGCTGATTTGAAAGGATGATTACATGGCTATTAGAAATATAAGAGTTATCGGAGACAGTGTATTGAAGAAGGCAGCAAAGCCGGTAAAAGAGGTGGATGAAAGACTCCTGGTTCTGATAAATGATATGCTGGACACCTTATACCACGCCGAGGGAGTGGGTTTGGCCGCCCCTCAGATTGGTGTTCTAAAGCGTTTAGTTGTTATTGATGTATCTGAAGAGGGCAACAGCCCGATTATTCTTATAAATCCGGAAATTCTTGAGACCAGCGGTGAGCAGACCGGAGATGAGGGGTGTCTGAGCGTCCCCGGTAAGGTAGGTACCGTAACCCGTCCCGATTATGTAAAGATTAAGGCATATAATACCAATATGGAGGAATTCATAGTGGAGGGAACACAGCTGCTGGCTAGAGCCCTATGCCATGAGATAGATCATCTGAACGGTGAGCTGTATGTGGATAAGGCTATTGGCGGAATAAGAGATGCCGCAGAAAACGAGGAAGTCGGAGAATAAGAGATGCCATAGAAAACGAGGAAGTCGGAGAATAAGAGATGCCATAGAAAACGAGGAAGTCGGA
>DCTS01000049.1 GCA_002329645.1 Lachnoclostridium sp. UBA1434
GTCTGCGACAGGGTGGCAATCATAGACAAGGGCCGGATATTAACTGTTGAGAATATGAATACAGTAAATGATGACGGTGAGAGCATGAGACTGGCAATCGAAAAGAGATTTCTTGAACTGGTTGGAGGTGAAGAAGAATGCGGGGCTTAATCAAAAACGAGCTTCTGAAGCTTAGCCGNNAAAACCAAGCTATATATTGTTATCGGCTTTCTGGCTTTAGTCAGTGCATTGCAATGCTATCTAATATATACTGAGATAATCGCAAGAACTCCGGAAAAGATTATTGCCGAGAATGAGCGCTTAATTGAAGCGACTAAAAACATGACAATAATACAAACGGGCGGTGACGATGGTGATACAAACTTTGCTGATATATATATTACCAATACAATAGAAGCTGCCAAAAAGGAAATCGAGCGTGCACAAAGAAAGCTTGATAATGCGGGAATGGACTGGCATCTAACCGTCAGGGATGAAATTGCTTCCTATGAAGCTGCAAAAGAAAAGGCGATAGCCGAGGGGAATCTTGAATATCAGGAATATTACGACACTAAAATAAAAATCCTTAACTATTACCTTGAGCATGACATGAAGCCTGAGGAAGAATACATCATGAATAACAGCGTAATCACTGATATTATCACATATATAAGCGGTATCTTTCTTGCTGTTATTGCAATGNNTCCTGACCGTGGAGACAATTGCAGGCGAGAACTCTCCCGCCACCATTAAGCTGCTGCTGACAAAGCCGGTATCAAGAGGGAGGATATACATATCGAAGTTTTTGACTTCACTTTTTGCCACACTTGGAATTGTTATAGCTATTGAGCTGATAACATATCTGGCCTTAGGCCTGATATTCGACTTCGGGAATTTGGCTGCGCCTGTCCCGATTGGTCCTAAGTACATGCCCGATCCTCTGAGGGCTGCCGGGTATGGCATGGGTGTAAAACCCATTCCGGGAAGTACTGTTTTAGTGCCCCTGTGGCAAAAGCTGTTGCTCGTGCTGGCATTACAGATAATTTTCATAATAACCGTTGTATCCTTTGGTATGTTCATATCGGCTATAATGAAAAACGGTATCTCGGCGATTATCTTCGGCTTGCTGATTACAGCAATCCTTACGGCCATAACGCTGCAGATGAATGAATTCGGACATATAAAGGCNNGCCTTCCTCTTTTCAACCTACAGTGTGAGTGAGCTAATACTTACAGGCGATTTGTCGAGTGCGCTAAACTCCACCATAATCAGCGTGCCCCTGGCAATATCAGTGATGACGGTCTGGGCGGCTATGTTCCTTCTTGCAGGCTACAGATACTTTATTAAGAAGGATGTACTTGTATAAAAGCTGCGGATTTATTATTGTTTATATAAAAGCTTTAATTATCACAGCTTTATAATCTTAAGCTATAACGGGAGAAGGATGGGCAATGGCGGAAAACATATTAATTATTGACGATGATGAGGAAATCAGAAATATCATCTCAATCTATATGAAAAAGGAAGGATATAATCCGGTACCGGCCAAGGATGCCCTTGAGGCCGTCGGCATTCTGTCTGAGCAGCAGGTAGATCTCATTATCCTGGACATCATGATGCCGGGAATGGATGGAATTAGCGCCTGCCTTAAGATCCGGGAAAAGAATAATATGCCTATCATAATAATCTCGGCAAAGGATTCGGATGCCGATATAGTATACGGCCTTACATCCGGCGCAGATGATTATATTACCAAGCCCTTTAATCCTATTGAGCTGGTTGCAAGGGTTAAATCGCAGCTGAGAAGATATAAGAGCCTGAACCCGGGATATAATAACCACGGAGATATTATTATAATAGGCGATATGGTGATTGACACACTGCGGCATAATGTTACCGTCGGAGGCAGGGATGTCAGGCTAACTTCCAAGGAGTTTGACATCCTTAAGCTTCTGGCCGCCAATCAAAATGTCGTATTTTCAGTTGAGAAAATATATGAAGCGGTTTGGAATGAGCCCTTTTACCGGTCGGACAACACGGTAATGGTACATATAATGAATATCCGGGAAAAGATTGAGCCAAATCCAAGGAAGCCAATATATATTAAAACCGTATGGGGAATCGGGTATAAGATATGAAAGCATTTATAAACAAATTCATTAAAGCTGCTGCCGCCAGGCTGACCGGCAAGCTGACCGTTCAACTGCTGATTATTTTCTTCTGCTGCACAATCGCAAGCATTTCCTTCTTTAATATATGCATGCTGTTTGTGAGAAGGGCTGTTGATAAGCATGAGCTGAAATCCGAGAAAATGCTCCTGGACGGATATAACCTTTCCCTTGCCATTCAAAACGAGGATATTACCTCGGATGATACCGATAAAATTGCCATTCTGGTTAATACGATACTTGAGGATCCGGCTTATGAGATTATATTGACAGATACGGAAGGCCATCAGGTATATCCCCCCGAGGAGCATACCGATAGGATGCCCGCAGAGGATAGTAAAAACACCGACGCTAAGCTCACCGTCTCGGCAGACATTGGGCAGTATGCCGTACGTCTTAACGACAAAGTAATATTGCTTTCCATAGCTTCTCACGGCAATCGCGGATGGGTTGTCAGGTATTATAATAACGGCCTGATTCCTGCTGCTATGGCATTGCTGTCTATTATTATATTCGTGCTTCTGTTTCTGCTCCTGACAAAGAAGAAGATTCGATATGTTGCGGAAATTGCCTCAGGCATAAGGGTCATATCACAGGGCAACCTTGATTATAGTATCGGAATTAAAGGAAATGATGAGCTGGCCCGGCTTGCCGATGAGCTTAACTATATGACCTGCGAGCTTAATAATTACTTCCTTCGGGAAAAAAACAGGGAGAAGGCCAAATCCGAGCTGATGCTCAGCATTTCGCATGATCTGAAATCTCCTCTGACTGCGATAATCGGATACCTGACACTTCTAAAGGACAAGGAGTATGACAGAGATGAAGCCATGAGCGACTACATAGAAAGGGCTTATCAAAAATCCCTCAGGCTAAAAGGACTTTTACAATCGCTTCTGGATTATGAGGGTCTTTCAGGAGAGGATATAAGGCTTGATAAGCAGCAGATAGTACTGAACCACCTGCTGGAGCAGCTGCTCAGTGAATATGCCGATATGCTCAGTCAGAATAAACTGCGGGTGATTAAAGATTTTGCAGATGATAATATCACTGCTGATGCCGATCCCGATTACATAATAAGGGTATATGAAAATTTATTGACCAATGCTATCAGATACAGTATAAAGCCCGGGGAAATAAGGCTCGCTCTAAAAACAAGCAATGAGGGTCCCCTATTCTCAATTTCGAATAAATGTGAAAAGATTGAACAGGATGAATTAAACCGTTTGTTTGATATATTCTACAGGCTTGAAAAGTCCAGATCCGAAAAAACCGGCGGAAACGGCATGGGCCTGGCTATAGCAGAAAGGATAACAAAGCTCCATGGCGGGAAAATATGGGCGGAATATATGGATGGTGAAATCACTTTCCTGGTTTTACTCCCCAGATAGCTTTATATTGTAAGTGCATATCCGCCGGACCGGCATTTTTATATTTGACATACAATTATAATGGTTAATAATTCCATGATTTTAGCATATATCCTGAATATAATATAGTAAAACACATAACGGGATGTTGTGATGAGATATTATGAAACAGGCAACGGTTCAAGGTATTTGAACCCTGCGGATATTACGGTAGAGAGAGGCTATTCTATAGAGGTGTTTGCCGAAGGCCTTAATGCTCCGGCCAGTATCCTCTTTACCGAAGACGGTGATATGCTTATCGCCAATTCCGGCTTGACCGCCGGGGTCCCCAGTGTATCAATATTGAGGAACGGGGGCTTTGAAGTTATTGCCGAGCATTTCAATGTACCCTTGTTAGGGATTAATTATAGGGATAAGAAAATATATGTTTCTCATAAAGCTACTATAACAACTGTAAGCCTTGACGGTGAAAGAATGAACATAATAACCGGTCTGCCCAGTTATGGAGACTACAGCAATTGCCGGGTGGATTTTGGCCCAGACGGCAAGATGTATTTTGGTGTGGGAAGCGCCACCAACTCCGGTGTTGTAGGAACCGATAACCTATGGGTACCGGATTATTCATTTTTCTGCGACAGACCCGGTGTGCCAATACTTCTCAGAGGTCAAAACTTTACTACCGAAAACATACTTATCTCTAATCACAATGAAAGTTCATCCACGGGAGCCTTTTCTCCCTTCGGAGAAGTAAATGAACGAAATGAAATGCGCAAGGGAGTAGTTAAAGCTACAGGAAGCATCTTAAGGGCTAATACTGACGGCTCTAATATAGAGCTTGTTGCATGGGGCGTCAGATGTGCGAATTTTCTTAAATTTTTTGAAGGCAGGCTGTATGTATCAAACAGCAGCTATGATGTCAGGGGAAGCAGGCCTATAGCAAATGCACCGGATGAATTTCTGATTATTAATGAAGGAGAATGGTATGGCTTCCCGGATTACGCAGGCGGTGACCCTATAACCTTGCCGCGATATGCACCGGTCGGCGGTCTGCAGCCCGAATTTCTGCTTTCATGCCACCCTGGAAGACCCGGCAAGCCCTTTGCAATGTTTCCTCCCGACAGCTCGCCGGTGGGCTTTGACTTTAATACGAATCCTTCCTTTGGAGCATTAGGCAGTATATATATAGCGGAATTCGGCAGCATCCAGTTAAGCACAATCGGAGGAGAACAAGTGCTTTTTCCTTTCAGCGGGTATAAAATATCTCAAATAAATCCCTTTACCGGGACCATATCCACCTTTGCCATCAACAGATCCGGATTCCCTTCCTTTGTCACGCGGGAGGGGGGCCTGTGCAGGCCGATAGACGTTGCCTTCGGCCCCGACGGCGCAATGTATGTAGTGGATATGGGAAGCAGCCTGCCGGAAAACCCAAGCATTATCATTCCACACACGGGTGTAATATGGAGAATAACAAGGGATGACGTATAAACCGTACTATAACTCAAGGCACTCGGCAAGCCTTTGACGGTCAAGCACCCTGAAGCTGCTGCCGTAATAATCTATAAGCCCCTCCTCCTTCATACGCGCAAGCTCCCTGCACATGGAGGTGCGGGATACATTCAGATAATCTGCCATCTCTGTACGGTTAAGGGTTATGAGAAAGGTTGTCTTGCCCCTCTCCGTGCATTCATTGATGAGATAACTGGCAATACGCTCCCTCATCCCTTTCAGTGTCAGTATCTCCAGCTTTCTGTTGAGATTAAGGTTTTTCTCGCCTAATATCAGCATCATATTTTGGATTAAGTCAAAATGGAACTCGCAGCTTTTCCCGCAAGCCTTAATTATTTTTTCATAAGGAAGAAGCAGTATCTCTGCAGGCTCCTTAGCCTGAACAGTCACCGGCGATATTCTATTATGCGTGCAAACTATTCCCTCTGCAAATATCTGCGAGGGCAGCGCATAAGCAAGGATATGCCGGCTTCCTGCCGGGGATTCCTTTACAATATCAACCCGCCCCGACAGTACAATTCCAATATAATTCACTACATTCCCTGCAAGAAAGACATATTCCTCCTCCATGCAGGTTCTTACCCGTGCTCCCAGGCATATGAGCAAAGATCCGAGATCTTCCTCCGCTATGTCGCGAAACAGTATGCATTTCTTTAATACCGCAATATATTTTTCCATATTTAACCCCTTTAAATAAAGTGTCATTGGCTTCATCTCTGATTACAATAATGCCCGTTTTATTATTACAGTAGTTTGTAGCTGTGGCTACACTTCCTTCCGTCAATTCATATTATAATAAGCTTAACAAAAAAGTTCAATGACTATTATACATGCGTAAAGGAGTGCGTGAGAATGGAAAAAGCAATGTTTTGTTACCAGTGTCAGGAAGCAGCGGGCTGCATCGGCTGCACGAGATCGGGAGTATGCGGAAAGTCACCTGATCTTTCAAGGATGCAGGATCTGTTAATCTATGTAACCAAGGGGCTCAGCTTGGTAACTACCGCCCTGAGAAAGCAGGGGGTTGTGATTTCACAGGATATTGATCATCATATTACAACCAATTTATTCACCACCATAACCAATGCTAATTTTGATGATGAGATATTTTACAAAAGAGTATTTGAAACCCTGGATATAAAGAGGGCTTTACTCGACAGGCTGAGTGACAAATCCTCCCTTAATGAAGCCGCCTTATGGGATGCCTCCGCCAGGGAAGAGCTGGATAAGAAATCTTATACTGTCGGGGTTCTTGCCACCGGGGATGAAGATATAAGAAGCTTAAGGGAACTGATAATCTATGGCCTTAAGGGCCTTGCCGCTTACATGAAGCATGCCAATGAGCTGGGGTACGATAATGCCGGGGTTAACGCCTTCCTGCAAAAGGCTCTGGCTGCAACGCTTGATAACAGCCTTGGTGTTGACGATCTGGTTGCACTTACACTTGAAACAGGCAAGGCAGGCGTGGATGGCATGGCTCTGCTTGATTCGGCCAACACCGGTTCATACGGCAATCCCGAGATTACCAAAGTTAATATCGGTGTGGGCAAAAGGCCGGGCATACTGATATCCGGACATGATTTGAGAGACCTGGAGCAATTGCTTGAGCAAAGCAAGGATGCCGGAATTGATATATATACCCACTCAGAGATGCTTCCCGCCCACTATTATCCTGCTTTTAAGAAATACAGCCACTTTGTCGGCAACTACGGCAATGCATGGTGGAAGCAGAAGGAGGAATTCGAAAGCTTTAACGGTCCGATACTGATGACCACCAACTGTGTGGTTCCTCCCGCACAATCCTACAAAAACAGGCTGTTCACCACAGGTGCGGCAGGTATTGCAGGCTGCGCCCACATAGATAAGGATGCCGACGGCAAAAAGGACTTTTCAGCCATAATAGAGCTTGCAAGGACCTGCGAGCCTCCAAAGGAGCTTGAAAGAGGCGAGATTATCGGCGGTTTTGCCCATAATCAGGTATTTGCCCTGGCAGATAAGATTGTGAATGCGGTAAAATCCGGAGCCATCCGCAAATTCTTCGTAATGGCAGGCTGCGACGGAAGGCATAAGACAAGAAATTATTATACCGATTTTGCAAAGGCTCTGCCTGAAGATTGCGTAATCCTGACCGCAGGCTGCGCAAAATATAAGTACAACAAGCTGGATCTGGGGGATATCAACGGAATACCGAGAGTGCTTGATGCCGGACAGTGCAACGACTCCTATTCCCTGGCGGTCATCGCCTTGAAGCTTAAGGAAGTATTCGGCCTTGACGATATCAACAAGCTGCCTATCGCATTCAACATTGCCTGGTATGAGCAGAANNGTGCAACGACTCCTATTCCCTTGCCCTGATTGCCCTTAAGCTTAAGGAGATCTTCGGGCTTGAGGATGTCAACAAGCTTCCTATCGCCTTCAATATAGCCTGGTATGAACAGAAGGCCGTAATCGTGCTTCTTGCCCTCCTGTATCTTGGCTTTAAGAATATCCACCTGGGGCCCACACTGCCTGCCTTCCTGTCTCCGAATGTGGCCAGGGTTCTTACAGACAACTTCGGCATCGCAGGCATCGGAACTGTGGAGGACGATATCAAGCTGTTCCTGGAGNNAATCATGACAGGTTTCAGGCATTTTACCGCGTAACCCTGGCAGGTTCCCCAAGCCTTTAATATAGAGAAAGGCTCTCTTCATCAGATATATTTCTGATCACGGAGAGCCTTTCATTATTTTTATACATTAATTGTTGTACCCTTCCTTCGCATATTCACCTTTATCACTTTCATCACTCACCAATACCCACTGGTGCGTATTCACATGATACTTGATGTTTATCATCTGCAGGCATCCGTCCCTTAAGATGTTGCAGCAGAAAAACAGTGCCTGCATGCCGGCATACTTCTCCTCCCTGCTGAACATTATGCTTTCGATTTTATAGGTCTGCAGGGCATGGGATTGGTCTTCCAGGCGGATGAAATTAGGCTTGATTTTACCTTGCACATTGAATGTAGCAATCACATCCACAGGCATATTATACATTACTTAATCCCTTCTTTATAATTTGGTTTGCGTTTTTCAGGGGCAATGCCTCCGGCCATATGATAAATGCGGTTATTCAAAAAGACGGCCCGCTTTATTGAGTCATCTCCGTATCTGTCCCTTACCTCGTCCACCAGCTTATCAAGCCTGGCAAGCTTGTCGTAGCGGTTCATATCGAACAAGTTGAGCTGCCTTGTAAAGCCATCGCTAACCACCTTGCTGGTGTGAATGCCAAGATTGCGGACCGGCGTTCCGTCCCACAGCTCGTCAAACAGCCTGCAGGCTGCCCTGTGTATCTCATTGGTTACATTGGTTGGCGAAATAAGGGTCATCTGGTGGGAGGCATGGTTAAACTCAAAGTCCACTATACTGACCGCAACCACGGTTGCCATCACCTTGTCGTCCCTGAGCCTTGTGCATACCGTCTCGGCAAGGGACAGCAGTATCATCTTCGCAACCCTGGCATCATCCACATCAAATGCTATCACCGTGGAATTCCCGTAGCCCTTGTTGGCCGGAACCGTATCCGTCACCATTGATACATCTATGCCGTTGGCAAATGCATATATAAGCTCGCCATACTTTTTAAAATGTGACCTGAGTATATCAAGGTCCGTCCTCGCCAGCTCACCTATTGTGCGAATTCCCAGGTTCTTAAGCTTCCTCTTCGTTGCATGCCCCACATAGAACAGATCTCCTACCGGAAGCGGCCACAGCTTCTTCTCCATCTCCTCCGGAAACAAGGTGTGGACCATGTTGGGCTTCTTAAAATCCGAAGCCATCTTGGCCAGCAGCTTATTGGAGGATATGCCTATATTCACGGTAAACCCCAGCACTTTGTATATCTTATCCTTCATGAGATTTGCCGCAACCACCGCAGAGCCGTAAAGCCCCACCGTCCCTGTCATATCGCAGTATGCCTCGTCAACCGAATACTGTTCGACACAGGGGGAGTATTCACGCAGGATTTCTACGAATGCCCTTGAACAGGTCTCGTAAAGGTCATAATGGGGCGGTACAATAACAAGCTCAGGGCACAGGCTCCTTGCATCGCTGATTGTATCGCCCGTCCGTACCCCGAATTTTTTAGCGGGTGTGGATCTTGCCAGGATTATACCGTGCCGCTTCTTCACATCTCCCGCCACAGCAGAGGGTATATCACGCAAATCCCCTTTTTCGCCAAGGACGTGCAGTCTATAAACGGCTTCCCAGCTAAGGAAAGCCGAATTAACATCAATATGGAAAATTAATTTATCCATACATATGTTCACCTCTTAATTGCATTATATCAGAACTTATGTTCGATGTAAAGAGGAAATAATTGTAATATTCTCGTGATACTCTGCTATTAAAAATATGTATTACACTTAAATTTTTTTATACCACCAGCTTTACAAATAAAAAATTCCGTTATAAAATATATTTGTACATTTTTTGACATAAAAATACAGCTGCCAGGTGACCACGATGAAGTACATAGTTCCGGAATATTTTAAACATTTTAAGTGCAAATGCGGAGACTGCAGGCATTCCTGCTGTGAGGGATGGCCGGTCAGAATATCTATGAAGGAGTACTACAGACTCATTGGCATTAATTGTTCTAAGAAGCTGCGTTCCCGGCTTGATTGTGCATTAAAGATCTGTCCGAAACCGGATGAAGTCAGTTATGCAGAAATATCAACCAACTGGAACGGGTTTTGTATGCTGCACCGGGAAGATGGGCTCTGTTCCTTACAGATGGAGCTTGGCGATAGCGTACAACCTGAAATATGCCAAATTTATCCGAGAAGATTGGTACAGCTTTCTGAAATTAACCTGTGCTCCTGTTCAAACAGCTGCGAAGCGGTCGTTGAACTGCTTATTGCTCTGAAATCCCCCATGCAATTTGAGATAAGCGACATATCAATCAAGCCAAAATTCAAGGTAAAAGTGCCGAAACATCAATTAGAAGATTGTAAAAATGCCATATCCATACTTCAGGACAGAACGCGATCCCTGCCCGAACGCCTTTTTACTTTAGGCAATTGCCTTAACGGATATGAATGGTGCTCTAAGGGTACGAAGGATTTATTTCTTGCGTATCAGTTTCTATATTCCCTGGACAAATTCTATGAAAATAACAGGAGTGTCAGTGATTACTGCAGGTCTGCAGAGCAATATTTTTGCATTGAAAGAAAGGATACCTTAACGACAGAGGATTTAATGCTGATTTCCGAAAAGCATGCTTTTGCTTCACAGTATATGGATATTATTCTGCCCGAATGGCAAGAAATTATTGAACAGCTTCTTGTTAACCATATGTTTTACAGCAACTTTCCTAATTCGGAAAATTTGGATTCCGATAACGACGCTTATTTGTCGCTTGTAATTATATATTCCTTTATACGAATTAATCTACTGGGGTTTATGTTTAACAAGACCAACAAAAATTTGCTGATCGATTTCCTAGCTGCAATGTTTCGACTAATTGATCACTCTTACTTTGATTATGCGACAGTTAAGCTTATAAAAGGAATGAATAATTCTGTGCAGGATCTTGTTACCCAATTACTTCGTGTTTGATCATTCAGGGTCCCTTGCTTTTGCAAACAACTCCAATCAATTTTAGCGAAGTCTTTTTATCATTAACAGAATTAAAGTATGTAAATTGCGCCTGGGCTGCGGCAATTAAACAATTTAAAATATAAACATAACTGCCAATATCGGATAGGCCTTTCTTATGTCCCTGTTTACCAACAAATATACCAATCCATATGCCATGCCGGACAGCATCGACAACAACCCTATTGTTATACTTCCCTTTGTAAAGAAATGAGCAGCTCCCCATGTGGCAGCCAAGATAATTCCGCCATATGGGATATTCTCTTTGCGGAACCATTTCTCACAGGCTTTTTGTCCATATACCAAAATCAGAGTAAATAGCGCCGTTTCAACAAAATAATATATGTATTGAAATATAAACTTAATCCAGCCGTTTTTTTGGAATTCCTTAACCACCTTAAAGCCGTCCCAGTCCATATAGGAAACAGACAGGGATAAAATAATACATAGGGCTATGCATAACCACTGCCATGGCTTCATTTTCCCCCCTGCCCTAAATATATCAAATCCGTATCTTCGTTTGGAAACTCTCAGAATGAAGTACGTGATAATTCCCCATGTAATGCAGGTAATAATCCAATGAATAACACTTTGGCCGACATTCCAGTCAGGCGCTTCACTGCCATATATCATCGGCTCAAGCCAATAGAAATAGATTGCTTCTGTACCCAAACCAAAAAATGCACATATGGCAAGGCACAAATAATTAATTCCCCTTACATTTCTCTTTTCTTCAACCATTTTTATCCTCCTCACATTATAAAGCAGTATTTTTAACGCTTTTTAAGGACTAATATTATTATCTTCACATCTGCCGGGAACCCTCTTTATACCTGATTATATCTCATTATCATACTCCCTTAAGCATATACAGATAACTATCGGCTCCTCTCAGACCGCCTTTCTCGTAAGCATCGGAGGTACCCTGCGGAGTATTTCGCTTGAAGCAGCGTTGTCAAACAGCCAGGCTTCAATATCGTACCTGGGTATAACCAGAGGCATGCGGTTGTGAACATCCAATATTGATTCGTTGGCTTCCGTGGTAAGTATTACAAAGCGCATTTCATCCATATAGTATGTGTACAAGCCTGCCATGTAAAGAGCGCTGCTTCCCTCCATGCCAAACAGGAACTTTCTCTTTTCGCTGTCCCACTCATAAAAGCCTGTTGACGGTATTATGCAGCGCCTGTTCATAAGGCTGTCGCGGAAGGTCTTCTTTTCAAATGCAGTTTCAGCCCTTGCATTTATAATAACACCCTTCTGATTATATTTCGGAAAGCCCCAATTGCTTAATACCGGTTCCACACTGTTTTTCTCGTCTATAAGAACTGGCGCCAAATTTGTAGGAAATATCTCGCCTGTTTTAAACTTCCCTTCTTTAAGCTTCTTGTTCAGCTTGTTAACGATGTCCCTTATCTCTTCGCTTTCTTCCACCGTAAAATTATATCTTCCGCACATGCTCATCCCTCGCTTTTATAAGTCGGTAGAATATTCTGGAATTATTGTAGCATTCATTCGCCATCTATACAATATATCATTCCGCTTTTCCTTATTCTCACTCAAAAATATTCATAAGATTCCTGCCGAAAACAGCAGCATAATCATATAATTCCAAACCATATCGGTATTTTTCCATATACCAATATTGCCTTTTACTGCTGCAAGCTTAAGATTGGCAGGTTTCCTTTTTAAATTGCTTATTATTAATGCATAGCTTCCTTATAAATTCTTAAAAAATTTTGTCCTGATTAATAAAAGGTATTTGACTTTTTTGCAATATCGGATATGATAGTGTATGGTGTTTATTTCAGGACAAAAAAAATTTACATTTAACCTGATAATATTAAGGCATAATAAAAAATAGCCGATACCTATTCTGAAGGTGCTTAAGGAGGATACTATATGAGGACCGGGTTTGACCCGAATAAGTATATTGAAGAACAATCTAAATTCATACTTGAGCGAGTCAATAATTATGATAAGCTTTATCTTGAGTTCGGAGGAAAGCTTATAGGAGATAAGCACGCCGCAAGGGTACTCCCGGGATTTGACGAGGATGCCAAGATTAAGCTTCTTCAGAAGCTAAGGGATAAGGCTGAAATAATTATATGCGTATACGCCGGTGATATTGAACGCAACAAAATCCGCGGAGATTTCGGCATCACATATGACATGGAGGTCCTGAGGCTTTTGGATGACTTCAGAAGCTACGGGCTTCAGGTAAACAGTGTTGTTATTACAAGATATAATAAGCAGCCTAATACCACCAAGTTTATAAACAAGCTGGAACGCATCAATATCAAGGTTTACAAGCACGTCTCCATCCCCGGCTATCCCGCCGACGTGGATACCATCGTAAGCGAGAACGGCTACGGTCTGAATTCCTATATTGCAACTACCAAGCCAATAGTTGTAGTGACCGCTCCGGGACCCAACAGCGGCAAGCTTGCCACATGTCTTAACCAGCTTTATCACGAATACAGGATGGGACGTGTTGCCGGCTACTCCAAGTTTGAAACCTTCCCGATATGGAATCTGCCCTTAAAGCATCCGGTAAATCTGGCATATGAGGCTGCCACCATAGATGTGAAGGATGTCAATATGATTGACAACTTCCATTTTGAAAGATATAACCAGGTGACCGTTAATTATAACAGGGACCTTGAGATGTTCCCTGTTGTTAAACGAATTATTGAAAAAATATCCGGTAAGGAATCCGTGTACCAGTCTCCGACAGACATGGGCGTAAACCGTGCCGGTTTCATGATAACGGATGATAAGGTTGTATATGAGGCCGCAAAGCAGGAAATCATCCGAAGATATTTTGCCACCATATGCGATTTCAAGCGCGGGCTTCTGGATGAGGAATCCTTAAACCGCATGAAGGTTATTATGGAGGAGGTCCAGCTTAAGCAGGAGGATCGCAGATGTGTGCTTCCCGCCAGAGAATATGCTGCCAGGATCAGGGGAAATAATCATAACAGTGAGACCGTTTCGGTCATAGCCTTTGAAATGCCTGACGGAAAAATACTCACAGGCAAAGGCTCCTCCACTATGGATTGCTGTGCTGCTGCCATTTTGAACTCTATTAAATATCTGGCAGGAATTAACGATGACATATATCTTTTGTCACCGCTGATCTTAAGCACCATCCGAAATCTGAAGGAAAATGATCTTAACAGCAAGATTACCAGTCTGAATGCCAATGAAATACTGATTGCCCTAAGCATATGCGCCGTTACTAACCCCACAGCGCAGCTTGCATATGAAAAGCTGTCGGGCTTAAAGGGTGTTCAGGCACACTGTACCGTAATGCTCAATAAGAATGATGAGCAAATCTTAAAAAAACTGGGTATTGACGTCACCTGTGATCCGGTGTATCCGTCTGAAAACCTGTATTATGTATAAAGTAAAATATATTTAGATAGAAACGGGCGTGTTGTTTCCTGACTGATAAGGTTAGTATTCAACACGCCCTTTGTATGAAACATTTTATGCTATTAGTCTATGGATAAGCCTCCCACCGAAACACGGCAGTCAAACTCATATTTGCCGTCTACTGTGATTTCCTTCGAGGCTCCGACAAAATCCTTATCACCCTCGTCTTCTGCATCATAGTCCAGCCCGTTCGTATCAAGGGTGATACCCCCTACATTTACCGTTAAGGATATATCGGAGGCCGCCCCCGTATCCCGGCCGAGCGAGCATTTTATATCGCCCACATCTGCGACAATGTCGGAATCGCCTGTGAATACAATGTCATTCAGCTTTATGTCTCCCACATTCGTCCTCACATCGAATTCACCCTTCAGTGAATTAAGCTTAATATTGCCCACATTGCATACTATGTCATATTCACGCACCCCTGACGGGAGCTCAATATCCAGATCCGCATCCAGGTTTGGTTTGTTGATTAGGGCTTGATTATGTCTCCTGTTTGAAGGGCAAAGCTCCTCTGCGAAGTGAAGGATCTGTTCAGCCTTTCCAGCATATCATTGAAGGAACTGGCCAGGTTGCCGATTTCATCCCGTGTTTGTGGTACCTCAATCTTCTGGTACAGGTTGTTCTCATTGATCTCTCTGACTTTTCGGCTCAACCGGCTTACCGGCTCCAATGCTCTTTTATCCTTTTTGGTCAGTTCAAGAGGTTTGTTGTTGATATATATGCTCTTTTTCTTTGTATCGATGGTCATTTCCCTTATATGTAATTCCAAATCCTGCATAATAACGGGCTGACGCAGCAGGCATCTGATTCTTGCCTCCATCATGGTGTAATGTCGGCGGTATACCGGAAGCAGTTTAAAGCTTTACTGATGAGAGAGGCTTTAATGAAGTGCGAAATATTCATAGATATGTCTTACAATTGTTGAAAACAATAAATGCTTTTGGTTCTTGCAAGGTTGATTTTGTTAATGACCGGCTGGTTAATCTTCCCCGGTACGCAGTGAAAACGCGAAAACATGAGACTGCAGCCTGTTCACATACACTGAAGAAATCTAGAAAGATACCGTATCCCATACCTCGGTGTTTATTATTACATCATACTCCTTGGACCACTCGGAATACAGCTTTGAGAACATCTCTGTACGGCGGCCTTCTATGATTTTTTCCTTGGCCTGGATGGTGGCATCTTTATTATTATCGGTGACACAGTAAATGATATGCCAGCCGTAATCGGTCGTAATGATATTACTTACATCACCGGTCTTTAAGGTAAAGGCAGCCTGTTCAAATGCCTTGCTGTATTCAGACGGCCCCTGTCCCCTTCCAAAGGTATATTCTATGGTATCTGCCTGTGTATTTCCCTGTGCAAGAGAATAAAAATCATCCGTTGTCCTGGCTTCCTGAAGTATATTAAGCGCCTTCTCATAAGCCTCTTCCTTCTCTTCGGCGCTTAAGGGAATCCTATTCCCTTCTTCATCAAAATCCACTCCGTAAATTAATATATGCTGGACGGTTATTTGCTTTGCATCTATATCGGAAACCTCGGTATCCACATTAATGGTAAGTGTTTCAAAGGCTTTTTCGGCAAGCATGTTATCCTCATAAACCCTCTGTAAAAGCTCCGGTGTGATGAGATAACGGTCAATATCCTCATTTTTCAGTCCCTTGTAATGCTCATCGGCATAGGAGATCGCTTCGGCCTCCTCATCCTCGTTCAGGGTTATACCCAGCTTTTTGGCTTCTTCGTTTATTATCTTTAATTCCGTAATCTGCTTTAAAACCTCTTCCTTGATCTGCTCTCCGAAGCTTACTCCATTCCCGAAGATATCGATGCCCCATATGTCCTCGCCATAATCGCTTTCATAGGTTTCCTGGACGGATTTTAAGTAAACCATGACCTCGTTGTAATAAACCCTTTTATTGCCGACTATCATTACCAGCTCTCCGCCGCCTGCCGGAGCTTCATCCTCCCTGCTTTCTTCGGAGGAGGTCTCAACATAATAGGACACACCGACAACTGTCTCTGTATCTATATCATAGGAAACATATACCACACTGTCCTTGCCTGAATAGGAGTAAGTGCAGGATTTGTTATCCGAATTTATTGTTCTGGAAACTGCCTCGCCATACAATGCGGTAAGCTCTTTTTCTGCCTCTGTCTTGCTCATACCGGTTTTAATCCCCAGCAATGTATAATTACCGGAGTTCTCAAGCAGGGTAATTGCATTAATCTTCCCTTCGTGAGCCATAAACTGCAGCGAATCCTTAATGCTGTATACCCCGTTGTTTTCTTCAATCAGCCTTGCTCCTGTCTTTTTCTCAAAGTTCTTTACCGATTGACCTGTATAATTGGTTAGTTCCAGCTTCTCGGTATTACTAATACATGCGCTGAAGGTAAGCAGCACAAACATAACCATTATGCTAAGAATAATGGTCTTAAGCACACTTGCCTTATTGCATCTGCTGCCGATATACATTCCGGGTTCCCCTTTACTTAAGAAAGTGTCAAATGTATCGTTTTAATTGTAGATAAGCTCATTTGCATTGTCAAGACAATCCTGGGTATTATTTACCTTGATTTTTCAGCAATAATATAGCCTGACCCATAGGCATTTATATAGTCTGATTCCTCGGCATTAATATACTCTGATTATTCAGTATTAGCATAACCTGCTACTGTTCATTCTCAAGCCTTTAGCTGCCTGAAATCCTCCAGAAGCCTGTACATATGCTCGAATACTGCCGGTGTATCGGGCTTTGCCTTGGCGTTAGAAGGTATCCTGTATATAAAATACGGATTGGCCTGGGGTATGAATTTTAAAGCTCCTTTATATTTTTCAATAACTGCCGGTATCTTATCCGCCTCTATCCTGGCCTTCGGATACATAATCAGCTTTACCTCGGAATCCTTATGGACCACACCGTTTACATACATACTGTGGCATACTGATTTAAGCAGCGCTATATTCAGCAGATTATTCACCGGAGCCGGAATATCCCCGAACCTGTCCAGAAGCTCCTCCTTCATGTCAAGGAGCTCCTCCTCGTCGGATATGTCGGCTATCCTCTTATATATGTCAAGCTTTTGCACTTCGTTTTTGATATATGAGGATGGAATATAAGCGTCCATGTCCATATCCATTGAGGTTTCAAATGCTTCCTCCTCAGTGGTATCCCCTTTGGCATTCTTCACAGCCTCATTCAGCATCTTGCAGTACAAATCATATCCTACCGCATCCATATGCCCGCTTTGTTCGGCTCCCAGAAGATTTCCGGCACCCCTTATTTCCAGATCCCGCATTGCAATCTTAAAGCCTGAGCCAAGCTCCGTGAATTCCTTGATTGCATGAAGGCGCTTCTCGGCAACCTCCTTAAGCATCTTGTCGCGTTTATACATCAGGAAGGCATATGCCGTCCTGTTGGAGCGCCCGACTCTTCCTCTGAGCTGATAAAGCTGGGCAAGGCCAAGCCTGTCTGCATCATCAATTATTATTGTATTGACATTGGATATGTCAAGTCCTGTCTCAATAATCGTAGTTGATATCAGGACATCGATTTCACCTGATATAAATTCATACATAATCCTTTCAAGGGTACGCTCGTGCATCTGACCATGGGCAAAGGCCACATTTGCATCGGGCACCAGCCTGGCAACGGTGGATGCCACCTCGTCAATTCCGTTTACGCGGTTATATACATAGTACACCTGTCCGCCCCTTGCAAGCTCCCTGTTGATGGCTTCCCGTATTATCTCTTCATTATGCTCCAGTACAAAGGTCTGTATAGGAAGGCGGTCAATCGGAGGCTCATCCAGGACGCTCATATCACGAATGCCTACCAGGCTCATATGCAGGGTCCTGGGAATAGGAGTGGCCGTAAGAGTAAGCACATCCACATCCTTCTTCATCTTCTTAATCTTCTCCTTATGGGAGACGCCGAAGCGCTGTTCCTCATCCACAATCAAAAGGCCCAGGTTCTTAAAGCCCACATCCGAGGATAGTATTCTGTGGGTCCCTATAACAATATCCAGATCGCCCTTCTTCAATCTCTCGACAATCTTCTTCTGCTCCGAAGCCGTCTTAAATCTCGACAGCACATCTACGCTTACAGGATAGTCCATCAGCCGCTGCACCAGGGTATTGTAATGCTGCTGGGCCAGTATGGTCGTGGGCACGAGGAATACCACCTGCTTCCCGTCGGATACAGCCTTAAAGGCTGCCCGAATTGCTATCTCAGTCTTGCCGTACCCTACATCCCCGCAAATAAGCCGGTCCATTATCCTGGTGCTTTCCATATCCTTCTTGGTGGCTTCTATGGCTAACAGCTGGTCATAGGTTTCCTCATAGGGAAATGCTTCCTCGAATTCCTTCTGCCAAACCGTATCGGGATTGAACTTAAAGCCGGTTTTATTCTGCCTTTCTGCATACAAGGCCACCAGCTCATTGGCAATCTCCCTGACAGCCGACTTAACCCTTGCCTTGGTATTTTTCCATTCGGGGGAATTCAGCTTATTAAGCTTGGGCCTCCTGCCCTCGCTGCCCGTATACTTCTGAATCACATCCAGGCCTGTTGCAGGTATATACAACACGCCTCCGCCCGCATATTCAATCTTGATGTAGTCCTTGGTTACCTTGTCAACCTCGATCTTCTCTATTCCTCTGAAAATTCCCAGGCCATGGTTTTCATGTACAATATAATCTCCGGGTGTCAGATCCGTGAAGCTCTTAATCTTCATACCGTCGTAGGAGGATTTCTTTTTCTGCTTTTTCCTCTTCTCCGCACCGAAGATATCGCTTTCGGATATAATAACAAACTTAATAAGGGGATATTCAAAACCCCTGCGGAGATTCCCGCTTGTAACCATGATCTCGCCGGCCTGCAGCACCCTGTCCATATTGTCGGTGTAAAATGCGCTCAGGTTGAAATCCCTCAAATCCTCGCTTAAGCGCATTGCCCTCGTCCTTGAACCGGAAAGCAGGATTACCCGGTACTTGTTTTTCTTCCAGCGTTCCAGATCCTTTACGAGAATTTCAAAGTTTTTATGGTATGATGCCGCCGTCTGAACCGTAAAGCCATATTTCCGACGGACACTTATCAAATTGTTCCTGGCCTCCATCATGCTTATAAGTATGCTGTTCTTCCTTGACAATATGCTGAGAACTTCCTTATACCCATAGATGACATCCATCTGGCCGGGAAGAATATAGCCCTTCTCTATACGGCCTATCATGCTTTCCCTGAACTCTGTTTCAACAACCTCGCCCTTCTCCGTCAACCGCCCGGGCTCATCCAGGAAGAATATTGTATCCTCATTCCCGAAGTAATCAAAGAAGCTCATGGTATTGTCATAAAAATAATTAATATAGCTGTCCAGCGCAAGGAAGCCGCTGCCAAACTCAAGGCTGTCCCTTAGCTCAGCTATAATCTCCCTTATCCTTGCTGCCTCCTCGGTCTTAAACTGATCCCTTAAGCTGTTGTAATACTGCTTCTCTTCCTCTTCTATTATCCTTAATGCCTTCTTTTTACTTTCCTCATCCGGTATCATCTCTGCTGCCGGATAGATTGTCAGCTGTTCAACCTGTTCTATGGAGCGCTGGCTGCTTACATCAAAGGATCGTATTGAATCTACTTCATCACCCCATAATTCAATACGGTACGGATTTTCCTCGGTAAGGGGGAAGATGTCTATTATTCCGCCTCTTACCGCAAAATCTCCGGGCGCCTCCACCTGCGCCTGGCGCTCATACCCGAGATTAGTCAAGCGGGCCGTGAACTCCTGAAGCTTTATACCCGATGTCCTGTCTACAACAAGGACCCTGTCCTTAATCATTTGAAGGGGAAGCAATCTGTCCATACCCCCGTCGATAGACATAACGATGGTGGTATCCTTTTGCTCAATGAGACGCCGAATAACCTGCAGCCTGTCTCTCACTATTGCATTGCCGTGGATATCGGCGCTGTAAAAGATAATATCCTTGGCAGGATAAAGGTATACCTCCTTCTCATACAGGCTTAAGTCCTCATATATTTCCTTTGCCTTAAGGTCATTATAGGTTACTATAACCCTGAATCGGAAGCCTTCACCCAGGCCGTGGATCAAATGGCATTTTTGCGAATCAATACAGCCGGTAATTTGTACCGGCAGATTTCTTGCTTTTATATTATCCCGGATTTCATTAAATTCCTTTAATTCCTTCAATGGTTCCGTAAAGGTCCTCAATGCATTTTCCTCCCAGACTTNNCTCTTACGAAGCCGAACTGCTATTATTGTCGGCAGCTTTTTTTCTGTTATACGTATTCATGGCCGTGTCTATACCCGATACAAGCATGATTTTGCATGCATCCGAGACATCCTTAAGCGCCTGCCTTATTANNAGGCTGCTCCCCGTCCATAAACCTTGAAAGAACATAATCAGCAAGATCCCAGTCCTTAGGTCTTTCTCCGATGCCCACCTTAATCCTGGGAAATGCATCCGTACCCAGGTGACTGATTATGCTTTTAATTCCGTTATGCCCTCCTGCACTGCCTTTTTTGCGAATCCTAAGTTGTCCCACATCGAGGCTGGTATCGTCANNCATTCCCCGCTTAAGTTCATATAGGTCAGGGGCTGAGCCAGTATAACCTTTTCTCCTTCGATAAATCCCATACCGCATATTGCCTTATGCCGGGCTGCTTTTAGCGGAATGCGGTAGTCATCCGATATCCGGGTAACCGCATCCCATCCGATATTGTGCCGGGTTGCCTGGTATTTATCTCCGGGATTGCCAAGTCCGATTATGATGTGCATATATCTTCCTCATTTTGACGCACTGTGGTCAATTTATGCTTAATAATCTTTAAGCATATGCGATATTATTATAATCCATCTGCTAGAGTGTGACAACCACAAAAAAAGCAGCCCCTGCTGCCTT
>DCTS01000070.1:0-16304 GCA_002329645.1 Lachnoclostridium sp. UBA1434
GAAGTCCACATGTCCCGGCGTGTCAATCAGGTTAAATATATACTCCTCACCGTTCTTAGCCTTGTATACCGTCCGGACGGTCTGGGCTTTTATGGTTATGCCCCTCTCCCGTTCCAGGTCCATGTTATCAAGTACCTGTTCCTGCATCTCCCGGCTGGTAAGCAGACCTGTCATCTCGATTATCCGGTCCGCAAGAGTAGATTTGCCGTGATCTATATGTGCAATTATACAAAAATTTCTTATCTTGCTTTGGTCCTGAGCCATATTGCTCCTCCTGTGTATACTAATTATCCTTAATGCACTTGTCCCGAAAATATATAATCTATCGTGGATTATATCATACAGGATTTGCTCTTACAAGATATCAGTTTGGACCAATCCCGCCCTGAAGCACTCCGTCAAGTATTTCTGCAAAGTAATCCATAGCATTTCTGGCGGATTCAACCGTATTATTAATCGTGCCCAGCTCCATTAGTATACTTTTAGGCTTGATATGCAGATTATATCTGTAATCCTTGAGATAATTCCTGTAGAATAAGCCCGGATGCAATTCCAGGGATTTTAACTGGAGCTGGAAGCTGAAGGCAAGATTGTCCTGAAGATTTGGATTATCAAGATAGGTAATCGGTCCGTTCACATCCCTGCTTAAACCGTTCAGCAGCATTATTTGTGCGACTTCCTTCCCGTCAATAAGTGCGGAACGCTTTCCTCCCGCATCCCTGTGCAAATCAATCATTACTTCAATGCCCGGATTCTCGTCCAGAATCTTAGTAATACCCTCCCTGGCATAATTATAGGCCTTATTCCTGTCAAGCTTGCCGTTAACCATATCATAACTGCTTTTGTCATGTATTACATTGTATCCGAAATTCTCCTTAAGTATATCAGCCAGATAGGAGCCTATGCCGACAACCGTATCCTCCATTACTCCCTCCCTGCTGTCTGCATAGGCTTCCTGGGAATGCGTGTGATATATCAATATCTGCGGCGCATCATTTCCCTGCTTTATAGTCATATCCCTGCCCAAAAGCACTTCACTGTCAAACAGGTTTTCTGTCACTTTTGTAGCCTCGTCAACTATGTAAAAATTTCTTATAAGGAAGTTAATGTCCTTAAGCTGCTCCAATGTAAACGGATTGCCTATGGATGTACGCAGCAGCGCCGTCTCCACAGCATCTGTATCTCCATTGCCTTCATATTCTTCCATATACAAATCTCCGTATAAGAAACCCACCTCCAGGCTTCTTAATTCTGCTTCGTCCCTGGCTGTCAGCATTCTTTCAAGGCTTTGCTGATCAAATGCCGCGCCGTTGGTAAGTATGTATTCCCGGGTAAGCTTACCCGAGTCTATTTTATAATATGAATAAGATTTGACTTTTTCCTGTGATTTATCTGATATATACATGACTTCCCCCAGCCCCTGCACATTCATTCTGTCTATTCTCTTATAGACCTTTATGGTTGAATATTCGTGAACCGGCAGTTTATCCTTAAGTATGCCGGCAATAAAGCTTCCTTTCCCGTCACTCTCCATTGAATCAGCCTTATGCCTTATTAATGCCGAACCTGATTCTATAATACCTATGCAAAGCTTTGCTGCAAGGCTTGCCGCTGCTTTTTCCTGCATCCGGTTTATTTGCTCCGATAATGGCAGGGCTGCAAGGCGGATAAGAAGGATAAGGCATATAAAAGCAATTACAGCCATGTATGGCTTATGCTTATTTCTTTCAATCAATCTTTTCAGCCTTTTCATATCCGCCTCCGCCATATTAAAAGCACTTAACCTGATTAATTATATTCAGAAGGCTTGTATTTAGTACTCATACAATTAATGCTGGGCAAAGCAGGAATTCAGCGCCTCTGAAATTGTAAAGCTTATTCTGTCGATGGATTCGTCGATATTTTTCGGAGTGACGAACATATTCTCAACCTGGCTTCCGTTAACCTCGGATATAAATTTAAAAATTTCATCTTCACTAAAGCCGCCGCCTTCCATATACTTTTCAAGAGTATCTGCCACTATCGTGGCTGCATCCACTACGGTGGGAACGCCTAACGCTATAGTCCTTACGCCGAGGGTTTCCTCATTCAGGGCCTGACGGTTATTGCCTATACCGGAACCCGGACTTATGCCGGTATCCGAAAGCTGTATTGTAGTATTAAGGCGGCTTACGCTGCGGGAAGCCAGAGCATCAATAACTATAATAAGCTTCGGCTTTGTTCTTTCAACAATCCCTTTTATTATTTCCTGTGTTTCCATTCCTGTCTGCGCCATTACTCCGGGTGAAATAGCGCTTACGCTTCCAAGCCTGTTCTTTTCCTTAAAGCTGTCTCCGAATTCCCTGATAAGATGTCTTGTGATAAACAGGTTGTCTACAACCTGAGGTCCAAGGGCATCGGGAGTAACCTCCCTGTTGCCAAGGCCTGCTATAAGTACCCCTTCATTATTATATTCCTTTGCAAGCTTTCTTAACTGCTTTGCTATTTCATCCGACACGGGCTTATGATAGTCCTCGTCTGATTCTGCAAGACTGGGAGCTTCAATGGTAATATATATGCCCTTGGGCTTTTGCATTGCCCGTGAACCTCTGTCATCCTTAATTTCTACGGTTGAAACCTTTATTTTATTCTTCTCATCATATTCCTCGGTTAAGACAACGCCCTTTATCTCAACATCATCCTCAGGAAAGCTTTCCCTGACCTCAAGGGCCAGGTCGGTTCTGATCCTTCTTCTCATATTACTCCCTCCGAAATATATAATTTTAATCTTATATGATATTTTCTGCCGGGATTAAAAAAATATGCCGATAAATTAAGCGATAAGAAAATAATGCAGCCCATCCGGCACTTCATGGCTGCATTTGTTTATTAATACTGGTTTATCTGAAAAAATAGCTCTATTGGTTAAATTATGTATTGACATTATAAAAATGATATACTAATATATAATAGCATGTTTTCACTGAACGTCCGTGTCCGGGAAGTGAAAGCTTACCGGTGTTTTATTTATAAGAATTATTGTTGGAGGTGTAAAATTGGCTAATATTAAGTCTGCCAAGAAGAGGATTTTAGTAAACCGTAAAAGGGCTGAAAGAAATAAGTCAGTAAAATCCAAGGTTAAAACTATGATTAAGAAGGTTGAAACAGCAGTTGCTGCCGGTGACAAAGAGCTTGCCAGGGCAAATCTTGTTCTTGCCGAGAGCGAAGTAGACAAGGCATGTTCTAAGGGTGTATACCATAGGAATACCGCTGCAAGGAAGGTTTCCCGTTTAGCAAAGTCCGTTAATAAGTTAGCTTAATTCTTAGTATTATTTTTAGTGATTAATTTTGGTCGCATGTGCTCCTGTCAGGAGTAAAAGATCACTTTCGCCAGCAATTAGGCTGTCTGCTACTTGCAGACAGCCTATTAATATTGCTTATAATATTACGTATTATTATTACATTCAAAATGCGTATTAGTATTGCCTGTTAATGCTGTGTAATAATGCTTAATACTGCTTAATATACTCCTTCCCGCTGTACCTGTGCATATTTCATTATCAGGGTTATGGCATCCTTACGTGTAATATTTGCCTTGGGATTGAACAGGTTGTTTTCATCAGCGCTCATAAGACCAAACCCCTTGACTAATGCAACTGCGCCGAGATAGTCCGGATTAATATCGAAGTTATCGGCATATCCCGTGTAGTAAATTCCCTTCAAGGCTGCAACCTTTGCAAGTCCAAGCTTTTGTATAAAATCATATGCCATATATTCTCTTGTCAGCAGCTTATCCGAAGCAGTTGTCTGTTCGGTCTCGCTCCAATATCCCAAGCCCATCTTTCCAAGCAGCTCATTGTATTCATCTACGGTGATAAATTTATTTGGAAGGAAGCTTCCGCCCTCAAAGCCTGCATTCATATCGGCAAGCAGCAGGATTTCCCTGTATTCGGGTGTGTCAGGTATGTCATCATATACATACGGCTTGGTCACCGTGTACTCTGTTCCGTCATAATTAAGCTGTTTCCCTGTAAATGGTGATATATAGTAAGGATTGATGTCCGGATTATAAACCAGCCTTATCTCGTTCTTCACGGTATATGCTTCCGAATAATCATAGTATTTGTCATCGCTCTTATAATTAGAGTCGTAAATATAAACTGTATTAATCTCATATATCAGGTTGAATCCGTCCTTAGAAATATATGCCTTGAATGCATCCTCGGGAGTCATTGCATCCTTTGGTGATTCGAATTCTATATTATCATCCCAGTTGGTATAGAAGGAATATATCTTTCCTGTAACACCATCCACGGATCCTGACAGGTAGTTATAGGTAAACTCGATCCCCTCGTTGAAACGATTATAATTGAAATCATAACCTCCGTATACGGGGATCCTGTCATCCTTAAAGTATGCAACATAACCGTCCCATGAACTGGTCAGACGGCTCCTTTCGAATTTATCCCTGGCCTGTGCTTTCAGGAACTTTTCTAATATAGTCTGGGCTTCCTCCTTGCTATATTTTATAGTAACCTCTTCCCATTTATCAGACTTCGTATTGTAATATGTCCTGACACTTGCCGAGAAGCTTAGTATCTTCCCTGTTCTGGCATCAACGGTTGCATTGGCATATGGCCTGTAGGTGTCAGTATCCTTCTCATAATTAACAGGTCTGGGATCAGACAGGTTAATCACCCATACATAATAAGCATCATCCGAATTCCTGTAATCGTTGTAATAGAGGCTTAAAGACGCATCAACTGTCAGCAGGTTCTCGTCAATGAGGAGCATATCATTCTTCGTTACAAGCTCAATAGCTCTTTCCCTGGTAATCAGCTTATCAAGCTCGTTAATCTTCTTAATCTCCTCCTCTGTCAGCCTGGCCGAACCATTGCCGCCGCCGGCTTCATCGGCCTTTGCCTTTTCATCCATATCCATTTCATTTTTATCTGATATGACTGACCACTCTGATTTTGTCAGGTAAACTTCGCCCGTAACAGCGTCAACTGAAATGTATACAGGATCCGGCTCATATACCAGGAAGGCTTTCTTTTCATATGTGTAAGTACCGCTTTTCTCATTAAATATTCTGAAATAATTCATGCGGTATTTCAGGTTCATCTTGATATTGTTTGCAAGAATTTCTGTTGCCTGCTCCTTACTCAGCTGAGCATCTGCAGAAGGCACCTTTATGTCATAAAGCCAGTTTATTGACGCTCTCCTAACCTTGCCTGTTATAGCATCCACGCTGACGGTTACGGTGTTGTCAGGAAGCTGTACACCCTTTTCCTTCCTTACAAAGGAATATGAATATGTGCCGTTGTATATGCCTTGATAATTGGCATCAGTAAATTCCAGCTTCGTATATACCTCTGGAGCTATCTGCTTTATGAATGCCAATGCATTATCCTTCAGCTCACTCTTGAGATATGCAGGGATCGAGCCTTTGCTTGTTACATAGTCATATTCGTCATAATAGGTAATATGATGGTTAATGTCGCATCTGACTCTGATGTAGCTGTTGCCATCCGGACTTCTCCATGTAAAGCTCCAGTATGAGTTCTCATATGGTATAGAAGTCGAAAAATAATAATCGAAATCGGAGTATTCCGCCGGTATGTTTACTTTTGACTTAACTGCGAGTATTGCAGCTTCCAAAGCCTTGCTTTGATCATTAGCTTTCGCAGGGCTTTCAGGTGTCGCTGCCATATCAGCTGCAGCTACCATCTCCGGCTTGATATAGTCTTCCATTACGTCGGCGGCCATGGCCTCATCAGCAGCATGTACGGCTTTCATACCTCCGGGCGGCAGGGATACCGCAATAATAATTCCGCATAAGAGCAATGTTATTATTTTTTTCATAACGCTCTCCTTTCAATTAATAAATTGAATTAGTCCTACTGATTTCAAACATTAGACGATGCATATTATCCCATGGTTTCATATTTTTGTCCGCATATATAAATTATAGCTTATATGGGTTTTTATATATTATTTCTTTGTGCTTATATACTCAGTAAAAGTAATATCAGGTGATGTAGTTAGTTTATTATATAAATCATAAGCCTCACTTCCAACATCAGTCAACGTATTTTTGTTATAAATTATGACAATGTTCATATGTTAATTTTGTAAAACGAATGAAAAGGGTCTGCTGCATAATATCAGATATGATATTTAAAAGGGCAGCCACTTCCCTCACAGTGCATTACGGGAAGAAATTGCCCTTTCCATTAATATAGTAATTTAATTTTTACAGCAGTTCCTTGCTTAAAACCTATGTAGAATGCTTGAACTTATATAATCTATAGCTTAATAATATCCCGGTGATGAAGATGCGCGTCTGTCGGCCGCACGTACAGCCAGCCATGCAAAGAGCGGATTGAGCGCACCAAATAAACTTGAAAACAAAAGCGGTACATAGCGTCCATAACTATATATTACCGCAGTCAGGTTATCAATAATTTGTCCTCCAAGAATCAAAACCGATGCCGAGATGATTATATACAGTCCCATCCTTCGCTTGCTAAGCAGCATGCTGTAGCCAATCAATCCACCGATGACAAGCAGTATACTTGTTGCGTAACCGAAGACCCTCACCCTGCCGGAAACAGCAGACAGCAAGCTTAAGGCGGATATTACCATAGCGATCAGCGCAATCCATGCCCATACCAGGCCGATACCGTACAGCTTTACTCTGGTTTTTACATATTCGTTCTTACACAGTTTATCTGTACAGCGGACAGATAAGTATATAATAACTGCATCTGCAATAAGACCGATCAAAACAGTAGCATATGATGCGGAGGGCAACCGGCCATTTCTAATATTCATGATATTCTGAACAAGCCATGATATAAAGTTGCACAAAACATACACCGCTGCAGCAACACCTGCGGTCAGACGCAGACGGGGGCGTTCTTCCTTCCTTTTCAGAAGTATCCAGATGCAAAGGGCACTCCCAATTGCCAGAGCAAAGAACAGAAACGTCCGTCTAAATAAGCTCCAGGAATACGGGCTGAAATTCATTACCTGCGTAATTTTAAAAACACCACCCAAGCGGCTGTTCAGCATAACCGCCATGGCATCTCCGGTGTATAAAAATACCGCTATCAGCCCGCCCGCTGCAGCGAACAGCTTATATCTTATTCCCTTTTGCAACAGCAGATAGATGCTAATTCCCAGCATTGCCACTACAATAAAGTAAGCGGCAGAAGAATTATACATTAGCCTGCTTTTAAAAATTCCCTGAAGCAGCATTTGCAGCAGCCATGCTAATGCCAGTAATCCAAAAACCTTCATTGCTTTTCCCGGGGTTTTCTGTGAGATATTTGTCTGACTGCCGACCTGTACCCCTGTCATTGTCGCTGCCGGAGAAAAGCGTTTTTCTCCGCAGGCGGGACAAAACATTGATTGTTCACTAAGAGCATTTCCGCAGTTGGTACAGAAGCGTACAGGCAAAGCCCCTTCAGCTGTCCCTGAGGATACCGGCGCCGAAATCTGTGTACGCGGTATATCGGTCATGGGAGAAGTTGATGCCGGCGTTACGGGAGCATTTAAAAATCTGTTTTTGAAGCTCACTGACACATTTTGTCCCGGCTGTGCCTCAAAGCGGTATTCACTCTTAAAGGCCACCCCGTGCTGATCAGTAACAAACAATACATTGTATCTGCTGTTGGTTGTAAATGAAACCGTTGCTCCGTTTTTGACTGCGCCCAGCTTCACACCGTTAAGATAGAGTATCTGAGGAACTGCTGAGCCGACAAAGCCCCTCTCCCGCTTGAAGGTAACATTGCAGGGCATGCTCAAAATTTCCTCCGGAGGAGCAGCCAGGGGCAGCGATTCGAATTTGTTTTTACATGCATTGCATTTATATTGAAGAGGCTCGGTGGCTGTATTTGCCGCAGCATTCTTACCGGCGACCAGATTACCCACAGCGCCAAAGGCAAGACCAACGACGGTGGCGGCTCCCAGCGCGCCCTTTATACCCGTAACCGTTAAATGCTCCGAACCGCATCTGGGGCATCTCAATCCCTTTAATGTAGCAACCTGTTGCATTCTATCCCTCCTTATAAATTATTGAAATGAATGTTGTCAGTGTCCACAAGATTGTACTTTCCGCATTCAGGACATTTAACAATGGTTTTTTCCCGATATGCAACACCGTCCACCCACTCATAACCACAGCTTCCGCAGGTAATCCCAATGAGATAGTTGTCTGTAATCCCGTTGGCAGCTATCTTAACATCCTCCATACGGAGGGGTAGTAAATTTACTTTGCCTTCACATTGCGCAAGTGACAGGTTGTTCTGAAAATCACAGAGCTGTTCCAAAAACATGCCGTCCTTATCCCTGCCCCATTTTCCCTGAGGCGTATCGACCATTACATAATAGAGCGGTTTTGTGACTTGCGTTTGTTCAAGGAAATATTTAGCTTCCTCGGCGCTGTCTGCCCTGTAATACTCATAGGTGTATTGATTATTCGTCCTTGTTCCGAGGGGCATCAGCACGGGCTTTGGCGCTTTTTCACCGCATTTTGTACAGACAAAATGCTTAAACTGATGTGCACATGCGGCCTTCTCTTCCACCGGTGCAGATATGACCGGCTCCGGATTCTGTTCCTTAAGCCCAGGTACATTTCTGATTATTGGAATACCCATGACAAAGACACCGCTCATAGGATTCGAGAGCATAAGCGAGTTCTCATTTGCAATTGCAAGCCCGTTCTCGATCTGCTCATCAGATATGTTTTCCCTTTTGAGATATTCGCGTATTTCATTCTTGAATCCGTCCAAAGAGTAAGAAACCGAGACAACACCGGAAAAGCTGCTGCTTTGTACGTGGGCATTCCACATGGAGGGCCGGATAAGCATCATCTCCATGTCTTTTGCCGGTTCATAGCCGGATTTCAGAGTATTGGCCTTCTCCAGCACCATATCACCGCTTGGTGTTCCGAATGCGGGGCCCTGGACCGCAAAAACATAGAACAGGTCCTTTTGAATCGGAGCGGCCGGTGCAGCAGGTGCGGCAGGTTCGGCATGCTTTGAGAGCCTGTTTCCGCAGTAAGGGCAAAAATTAATATTTGTGGGCAATCCTTGCCCGCACTGTGTGCAAAAATAACTGTCTGACATATTGCATCCTCCTTATATTTTTCAGTCATTGACAAAATCCCAATAACCTTCAAAGTCATCGGCATACAATGAAATTGTTCCGCCATAGAGCTGCTTTCCCTTTGCATTGTCCAGCATGGCGGTATAGACCATCTCGTTGGCATAGGTCGCATAACCGGTCTTTGTTTCCGAATATATGTATTCTCCCGTTATAAGGTTTTTGAGCTCAGCATTCAACAGTTTCATTTGCTAATATCTCCGGAGCGGGTTCGGTTTCAGCGGCAGGCTCCGGATAGCTTTCAAACTCATCTCCGGCAGGAACAGGATAATCTGTAACCTCATCCTCGGTCCAAAGCTCCATGTATGTATAGCCGAAGGGAACCTGTAACTGCTCGCTGTTTACCCCTCTGAATACATAAGTATAGTCAAGCTCAAGCCATGCCAGTGAGCCTTCAAATGTAAGGTATGCCCTATTGCTTGCGCCAAGCAGAATCTCCGCTGTACCGCTTTGATAACTGATTGGATGCTCCCCTTCAAATCTTTCTATGGCTTTTGAAACCTCTATATTTGTCGTAACGTTCCCGCTTGTCACACTGGCATTCATATTCGTAACTTTTATGGTTATACCGTATATGAAGCTCTTATCGGCAGAAAGTATAAAGCTGAATTCCAGATCTTCCATACCGGGATAGCTTCCATGTCCTATGTAGAGGCACTCACCTTCCTTCGGCTCGAATAAGAACTCCTGTAATGTATCCTCTTCTTCCGGAAGAGAGGTGTCCCCATCCGGAAGTGGCGTCTCATCCTCCCGCCCGATTGCAGCTTCCTGGGATACGGCTTCGTCCTCCGTCAGCCCGGCCATGGAATGGTCCCCCGGTTGTTGCTTGTTATTGTCGGCAGAATTGTTCTTAGACAGCAGCCCGATCATAATAAATATACCGCAGAATACTGCTACTGCAGAGCAAATGGTTATCGGAACCCAAACCGGCATCTTTTTTCTTTTGTACTCACTTACCTGAAACCCGAAGGCTGTCTCGTCCGGTTTCATTTGCTCTCTGGGCATCTCTGCCTTGATCTGTGCTGCTTGAGAGGCTGTATCTGTCTGTCCGTATTGCAGGTTGAATCGCCCCATTGACTGTGAAGGAGACAATGGAGCATTCTCTGAGTATTTTCCCCCGCAGTACTCACAAAACAAAGCCTTGTCACTAATCTGTTTTCCACAATAGATACAATACATTATTTCCCTCCTTCCTATATTTATTTTTACACAACCCGACAAAAAGAAAAGTGCCGAAGGTCATTCCATTCGGCACTTTTTAGCATTATTTATATTATTAAGATATTAAATGGTTTTCAGTCGCATATCTTGCAAGCTGTGACCGGCTGACGCAGTTTGTTTTACTCAGCAGCAGCGAAATCATGTTTTTTACCGTTCCGGAGCGCAATCCCATCTTATCCGCAATTTCAGCATTTGTCATTCCCTCGCAGACATAACGCAAAACCGTAAGCTCCCGCCCGCTAAAATCAATATCGGATTTTTTTCTCATGCTTTGTCGCAGACGTGACATCGCGTCCTCATCATACACATTGATCCCTCCGGCAATGGAGTTAAGGGATGCACGCAGCTTTTCGGGAGCAATGACCTTTAATAGAAAGCCGTCGCAGCCCGCCGCTATTGCACCGGAAACCGTATCTGCATCATCAAAGGTTGTAAAGGCGAGAATTCGCACACCCGGAATATTGCTCTTGATTTGCTCTATGGCCTCTCTGCCGGACATCCTGGGCATCTGCATATCCATTATTACAATATGCGGCTTTGTTTTTTCGCAGAGTTCAACTGCCTGAAGTCCATTGGAAGCAACTCCGACGACTAAAAACTCGTCCCATTGCTCCAGTGTCATTTTTAGTCCGGTTGTTAACAGCGGATGATCATCCGCAATCAGTATCCGAATTTGCCCGTTCAATTCTCATTCCTCCATTTGGTAGTTATTCCAAAGCCTTCGCCCTCAACCGTATGAAACTTAATCGTTCCGCCTGTGCTTTCAACCCTTTCCTCCATGGTTGTAAGACCGAAGCCCTTCTCAAAAGAACCGTGAAAGCTGCCGTTATCAAAAACCGACAGCATTAAGCTGTTCTCTGTAAAAACAACAGTTATAATCTGTCTGTCCGCCAGCGAATGGGACAAGGTGTTGTGGTGTGCCTCTTTGCAGACTGCGTAAATGGTGTCGTATAATTTTGAAGCAAATTCCGGTTCCTCACCTGATATTAATATTTCAGTCGGGAACGGGCTTTCTGTGCGAAAAGCCTCCAACAGCTCCGAAAGAGAACCGCTTTGCTGCTCATCCCGAGCCTTAAGCGCCTGCTCACAAATAGCAATACCTTCACTAAGCAATTCGTCAAATTCCTTCCTGTCGGTATCCTTTAAGCGCAGGCACATATGGGATATGGCATGTATTGCGGTAATGGCATGTCCCGCATCGTCATGAATGCTGCGGGCGATACGGAGCTGCTCGGTATAATCGGCAATCATCTCGGCCTGACGGACATATTCCGAAAGCTCCGCATTTGCCTTACGCTGCTGTTCTATGAGGTTCTCAAGCTCAAGTCTCTTTTTACGATTTTGCTCCAGCAATTGAGTTTTTTCCGTAGTATCTGCAAGACATACGATATACCCTACCCGTAAGCTGCCTTCTTTAATAGCGGATATTTTCCTCTGATATGTTCTTCCCGCAATGGAAACAGTGTCGTCACACTCTCCGTGAAAATCCGGAAAATAATCTGAAAGCTTAACGCCCTTCTTAAGTTCATTAAAAGGGCCGCGGTGATTGAAATCCAAAACTCTTAAGCTTATATCCGTAATGATGACCATATCCGGAAGGGCAAGAAATGCCTGCTTCATTTTATCCATACCCATATATTATACCTCTCGAAGCCGCGCCACCGCCGCTCTTATATTGACCATGCATGCTTCTGCCGCCTGAATATTGTCCTGCAGCGGTACCTCAACATTTTCCGACATTTCTTTTGCGGCCTTCAGGTTGTGTTTTAAAACTGTAAACACATCAGCGATTTGCTTATAAATTTGATCGATTATTATCTTTTTATGTTCCAATCCTTCGGTATGATACAGTGTGTCAAGGTAAGCGTCTATGTTACGGTTTTCCTCATCCAGCTCAAGGCTGACACGCTCAAGCTCGGATATCGTGTTCTGCAGTTCAATAATCTGCCTCGTAATATCAGTCAGATCGGTAGCAGCAACAAGCACCTCTCCGCTTTCCGGCAGGCAAGTCACAGCCACCCTCAGAAAATCTTTTTCAAAAGCAGCTTCATTTGGAAGACTTTCAACGATTGCGCCCAATTTGTCCGAATACTGCTCCCTGGCAATTCTGTTCTTATAGGTAAATTCTTTTCGGACAGGATCATATATTGTAATAGGATGCATGGCCTGCTCGACAACGGCCATCATGGACGCAGGAACAATTCCTGCGTCATTATATCTGAATACCACGAGATATAAGCATAGGTAAACAATGCCCATGACTATGGGAGTGTAATCAAAGCGGTCAACACCTGAAATTGTACGCACAGCTATAGCAATTGCCGGCAGAAACGGGAAGGTAGAAAAAAGCAGCAGCTTCCTTGCAATCTGTTCCCGCTTTCTGATGATATCCGTCATAGATATCAGGTAACCTGCAAGCATCAGAAGATAACCGGTTAACATTGCAGGCATAAACAAAGGGCCATGGGCTACGCGCTGCCACATCTCAAGCTTTGTATAGAATAGATGGTGAAAATTATTGGTGAATACAATAATGCAAACGGCAAAGGGATAGATATATATTACAGACTGGAGCAGCTTGTTCTTAGCAAGACGGTCGTGGCCGGCAAGATACAGATTCCAGATCAGGTATGTGGACGCAGCCATAGTGATGCCTATGTATTGATAGTTTGCCGCAAAGACATAAGCCGTATTGTTATTAGATAAGAACATATAAACAATACTCTCTGCGAATCGCCCGGATACCCACAGCCACATACTGACAGAGAACAGGAAAAACCAGGACCAGACAGGTGTATTACGCCTGATGCGCAGAATTTTAACGGTAAACAGAATATGCACAAGCAAATATCCGAGCTGCAAAATAAAATTTGCAATTCTGTAGGTTTCCATGGCTTCACCTCTTTCGTCCATGAATATCATTTGTCGTGCTGATGCTCTGTTTATATTGGCAAAGCATTTATGCAGCCGGCAGCCGACGGACATATCCTTATACCTGAGATTTGTCAAGTTCTTTCAGATTATAGCAGATAAAATCATATTATTCAATATGTACCAAAATAAATGCTGCGCACAATACGTGCATAATAAAAACGCCAGCATTGTATCANNGGTGGGATTCGAACCCACGTGACGTTTCCGTCAAACTGATTTCGAGTCAGTCCCGTTATGACCACTTCGATACCACTCCGTGTCATATATGATTAATACTCTTTAAGTTATTTACTGCTTAGAGTGATAATCAGCATTTCAACTCCGATTTTTTCAGCAATTCTGCCTGTTTTTATCTGCTCCTCAAGCTCGGCTCCCGTTTCTATAGCCTGCATAAGCTGGTCCCCGGTAAAGTTCCTTGATTGACTTATGCATTTGCCTGCAACGAAGGGCTGTACGCCTGTGAGCCTGGCAATTTCATCGGCTCTTTTGCCTCTTTCCAGCAAATCCTTAGCCTGAAGTATCAGGTTCATATGCCTGACAACCATATACAGAATTGTCATAGGCTTTTCCTTTAATGTTATCAGGTCGTAATACAGTTCAAGGGCCTGACTCTTCTGCTTAAGTCCTATTGCATCTATCATATTGAATAGCTTGCCCGTAATCTGTCCGGTAATGACTGCTTCCACATCCGAATCGGTGACGATATCCCTTCCCAGGGTATAGCTTATCAGCTTCTCAGCCTCGTTTTGTATTGCAAGCATATCGCTTCCGCACTTTTCCACTATCAGCGATGCTGCCGACTGTGTTATTTTCTTGCCCTCCTTCTCCAGAAGGGAAGCTGCAAAAAGCTTCAGATTATTGTCATCCAGAGCATTCATCTCGGATATGGTACCCTGTTCCTTGACAAGCTTGTACAGCTTGTTCCTTTTATCCACTTCATCCTCAACGAATATTATCACGGTTGTGTCGGGCATACCGTCAAGAAGCTCGGCTAAATCGCTGCTTGTCTTAAATAAGCCGCTGTTCTTAACTACTATCAGTCTTCTGTCAGCAAAAAACGGCAGAACAGATGCCGCTTCCGATATCATGACGGGATCTATGTCCCTGCCTTCAAACAGAGAATAGTTCATACCGTCACTGTCCCCCAGGATTGCCGAGGTCAGCCTCTTTAAATAAAGCCTTTTAAGGTAATCCTCTTCTCCGTACAGCAGGTAGAAGGGCTTGAACTTGCCGGTTTTTATATGCTCCTTGATAACCTTCATATCGGCCATCCTTCCCGAACATTCTCTATTCTACCTAATAGCATTATAAATTGCAAGTGAAAAATAAGGGAGCCGTAAAATTGTCATATGCATTAGCTGATACCTGATAAACCAGGCAATCAGTCAATAAAACCAAACCTGCTTAAGGGGCTGATGCGCAGTATAGCCTTGCCTCCGATATTCTCCCTGGAAACATTTCCGACTATTGAATACCTGCTGTCCTTACTTATAGTGCGGTTATCTCCCATCACGAAGTATTCATCCTCCCCCAGCTCTATCGGATCTGCCGCCCTGCCTGCATACTCAATAGGGTCCTTGCCGTAATCCTCCTCAAGAAGCTCTCCGTCTATATAAATGTCGCTTCCTATAATCTGAATCGTTTCACCGGGAAGCCCGATTATCCTTTTCACATAATACTCTTCCTTGTTGTCTCTGCCATAGGGGTAGAAAACTATTATATCAAATCTCTTAAGCATATTTAACCGGTAGGATATCTTCTCCACATAAAGCTGATCCCCGTTATACAACGTATCTTCCATGGAGTTTCCTTCAACAATTGTTCTTTGTATCACATAATTAGGTATTACGTGTATACAGACAAAAATGAGCAATCCATAAAAAACCAGATCCAATATCAGGCTTCGGATTTTGCTTTTTGAAGGCTCAGGCTCTCCGTTCACATAATATGGCTCCTCATATTGAAGGTCATTGCTATCCTTAAAGCTGTCACTATCAAGAAAGCTATCCATATCCGGAAGGTTATCATTATCTGAAGAAATATCCTTATCAGAAAAGCTGTTCTTATCAGAAAAGCTGTTCTTATCTGAAAAATCTTTATTACCCCGAAAGTCATCATTATCCGCAACGGCTTTTTTCTTCTCATTCTTCAACTCATTGCCGTTCTTATCCGTATCCTCGCGGCCGTAATCCATAGTGAACTTCCTTTCATAGGTTTATGTCAGACAAAACTATAAAGCACTTTCATACATAACCTATATGAAAGTGCCGTTGCATACTTGTATGCCTCCCTATGTCCATTACTCATTGTTTTCTTCGTCAACTTCAATCCTGACCTTGGATTCATATAATTCCTTTACAGCAATGGATAAGGGCTTGGAACACTCATAATCAACCAAAGGTTCCGATCCGTTGATAATTTGTCTTGCCCGCTTAGCCGTTGCAAGCACTATTGAGTACCTGCTGTTTATTACCGGTTGTTCACCGGGTTCGACATCGCTGTTCACTATAGCCATTAAATCAGAATATGATGGATGCAGCATAAGAAATCTCCTTCCCAAAATAAAACATATATTATTGGATGTCCGGCTCCGCCTGTTCCCTTTGGTTTATTCTGCCTGCAATAGTCTCAGGCAAAAGACAGGAAAGCATGATAAAACCGTTTTCCAAAACAATAACAGCCTTCGTTCTTCTTCCGCAAGTGGCATCTATAGCCATTCCCGAATCCTTGGCTGATTGTATCATCCTCTTAACAGGCGCCGCATCGGGACTGATGATGCCAATTATTTTACCGCTGTTAACAACATTCCCAAAACCGATATTAATTAACCTGTTCAAAGCATTTCCTCTTTCCGGATAAGTTTATTCAATATTTTGAATTTGCTCTCTTATTTTTTCTATCTCCGTTTTAAGTTCGATTGCCTTATTGGTGACCTCCAGATCATTTGCCTTGGATAATATGGTGTTGGCCTCCCTGTTCATCTCCTGTGCAATGAAATC
>DCTS01000070.1:16331-20661 GCA_002329645.1 Lachnoclostridium sp. UBA1434
ATTTTATCTGCAAATATGGTAACCTCGGTTGCAAGTACAGCCTCATCCAGCCTGGTATCGCCTAACAGCTCGGCCACCTTAGCCATAAGCTTGCTCCTGTATTCGGCAACAATCTCCGGAGATCTCTTCTCAATATATTCTACCAGGGTTAGCATGGCATCAAGCTTTCCTGATATGTCCTTTCTCAAGTTCTCGCCTTCGGTAATCCTGGCTTCAACAAACCTCTCCGCCGCAACCCTGACAGCTTCTTCAATAATCTCCCAAAGCTGCTCCTCATCCACTATCTGTTCTTCAAGGGTGAATACATCCGGAAATCTGGATAAGACAGAAGTACGAACATCATTATCAATTCCAAACTGTTTGCTCATTTCATTAAGATGCTCCANNACTTCCCTCTCCCGATATACTGTTTAAGCAGGTTCCTGATAGCAACCTCAAAGAAGCTGATCTTCTTCGGAAGTTTTATTGAAATATCACAATATCTGTGGTTAACGGCTTTTATCTCAACCGAGATCTTTCTTTCCGGCCTGACGATCTCGCTCCGCCCAAATCCCGTCATGCTCTTTAACATGTTTACACACTTTCTCATATGCGGTATATGCAAAATAATACCGGATGCTTATATTTCCTGTATATTATAATTTATATAATCCCTCAAGTCAAGAATGGTTGCATATTCAAATCATGTAATTGTATGCTTCCATGTCCAGGACCTTTTGCCTGTTAACCAGATCCTGAAGCGTTATGTTGTCAACCACACCCTTGATTGCTTCATATAGCTTTTCCCATACTTCCCTTGCCGCGCAGCAATTAGTTCTGTGACAGCTTTCCTGCTCCTCTTCCGTACAGATAACGGGAGCGATACTGCCTTCGGTAATCCTTAATATCTCTCCCACCGTATATTCGGAAGGCTTTTTAGCAAGCTTGTATCCGCCCTGGGAGCCCCTGGCGCTGAATACGCATCCGGCCTTGTTGAGTATTGATATAATCTGTTCAAGATATTTTTCGGAAATTTCCTGCCTTTCAGCTATACTTTTAATTGTTATGAATTCACCTGTATCGTTTGCTGCCAAATCCATCATCAGCCGCAATGCATACCTTCCTCTTGTTGAAATCTTCATGTATATCCTCCTTATGAATAAGGGATTCAAAAAATACCTTATTATATCTATATTAACATGGTATGATTTTGAATTCAATGAAATCATTGTCTTTTTCTTGAAAAGACTCACTGGAAATAATGATTGCCATAGCTTATAATAGTTACATTGCGGATTCCGGAGGCTGTCCCCGACTCTGCAATAAAAATAACTAATCACAACGGCAGCAGGCAATTAGCTGAGATTACAACGGCAGAAAGGAATTAAAATGAATTACAAGCTTCTGTTTATAGACGTGGACGGAACATTAAAACAGGAACCCCATCCAATATCAAATACCAATAAGGATGCAATACAAACTGCCTTAAAAGCCGGCAGAATTATTACAATAGCCTCAGGAAGAAACAGGGACATGATACTTCGTACGGTTAAGGAGCTTAATCTTGATAAGTACGGGACTTCTTATACCGTTGCATTAAACGGTGCCCATATATTTGACAATAATACCGCAAAAACTCTTCATGCGGTACCGATATCCATAGAAATGACCAGATTCATTTTTGAGAAAACCTATGAGCTCGGCATATCCTGCGCTTTATATACGGAAGGCCCTGCATATTTCAACTTAAAGGACCCGACCTTTGACTGGCATGCCTCTGCAGGCTTTGAATGCCGTCTTGTGGATATGAAGCATAAGATGCTCGGTATGGACTTTGAGCCATTAAAATTCTATATATTCAGTGAAGACAGGGATAAGCTTGAAAAGCTTAAGGAGATAGCCTGCCCTGTTACATGTAAAGAGCTAAACGCCGAGTTCTCGAGTGAATTCAGCCTGGAGTTTACTTCAGTGAAAGCCAGCAAGGGCCTTGGCATGGAGTTTATCTGCAATCTCTATAATTTGCCGTTATCCATGGCAATAGCTGTTGGGGACGGTGAAAACGACATATCCATGCTTAAGATGGCCGGTCTCGGAGCAGCAATGAAAAATGCTCTTGACAATGTTAAGGCCGCCGCAGATATTGTCACCAAAAGGACATGCCTTGAGGATGGGGTTGCCGAGATTATAAAAGAGTACCTGCTTGTATAAATCTATATGGCGATGATTGTATGAGCTAATATTGCCGGGGTTTTATGAATTAGTATGGTCAGGGCAATGATTGCATAAACATATACAGTCCGGACTATATAAGTAAGTATTGTTAAGTTCCGCTCCTCTTAAGAAATGACAGCTTGGTCTCGGATATTATAACCGAGATAAATATTAGCAGGAATCCGAAAAAAAGCCTTGTGGATATTTTTTCATATCCGAGCATAACCGAAAATANNCATGCCGGAGCCGGCTTAGTGTATTTCTGACCGATATTCTGAAGGAGCAATGCAACTGCCGTAGCAAATACGGACAGATATAGTAATCCGAAAATAGATTTGGCAGAATACTCAATGTTAAAGTCCCCGGTCAGTAAAGCAGTGACCCATGACAGGACTGCGGCATAGCCAAATTGAAGTATTGTAATAAGTATTGCATCCTTGTCCTTTGTAACCTTAGCTATTGCTATCAAATGTGCAGCATAAAAAAACCCGCTTGCCAATGTANNGTAAATGCGTCCCCATATTCTATTGTAAATTTCCCGTTAAGTGATACCAATCCAATTCCCGCCATGCTTAGTACTGCGGCAGCGATATTGTATCTGTCGGGTCTTGTTCTATCTACTATCCAATATAAAAAGGGTACTATCACGCAGTATATAGCCGTAAGGAAGGCATTCTTGCCCGGAGTTGTTCCCGTAATGCCAATTGTCTGCAGGTCGTATGCCAAAAATAGAAACAATCCTATTACTGCACCTTTAATAAAATAATCCTTGTTAAGCAATCTGAGTCTCTTATGGAATATTATGCATAATATAATGCAGCCTATTGTAAATCTGACTCCCAATAGCATGTGAGGGCTCATAAAATCCATTGAGTCCTTAACAATCAGGAAGGAGCTTCCCCATATTAGTGAAGCTCCTAATAATGCCAGTCTTGCTGCTGCATTGCGTCTTTTCTGATGGTTCATTATATGCTCTCCGTTTAGTATTATATATAACCGTAATCATGTAATGCTATTATAAATACTTTACTTGTTAAAGTCAATCCAAACGGGCTGTAATATTTTGGTGTGGCTGCAGCAATTATTTGACTATAATATCTTTTATATTATTGCTTAGTATTTGCGGCAATGTCTTTACTGTCTTTATAATGGTAAGGTTATTTTTCCAGGCAATAATGTTTGTGATATTATCGTTTGTACCATCTCCTGCCGCCGTAAGGTACTATATTCTTGTCCGTGTGATATTGGTCATATCTTTGATCGCAGGATTCGCAGCCTGTCTGGTTGAAGCACAAAAACCAGTCCATGCAGTATTTGTTCTCATTTACGCTTTCAAGGCGTTCCTGTGCAGCCTTCATGCTTACAGGAGGAGGTATTATCACGTCGTCGCAGGGCATCCAGTTTGCAGGAGTTGCCACCCCTTCACAATCAGCTTTCTGAAGTGCAATTACTATTCTTTTGATTTCCTCCATATTCCTCCCGGTCGATGCAGGATAATACAATATGGCTCTGATCCTGCCCTCCGGATCTATTATAAATACCGCTCTCACGGTTTGGGTTGAGGACATGCCGGGATGTATCATTCCGTATTTTGAAGCAATCTCCATCCTGATATCTTCTATCAGCGGGAATGTAACCCGAACATGCTTTATATTCTTCCAAACCATTTCCTGAATCCGTCTAAGCCACGCAATATGAGCATATATGGTATCTATGGATAATCCCAGGAGCTCCGTATTAATGCTTCTGAATTCATTAATCATTGAAGCAAATGTCATGAATTCGGTAGTGCAAACCGGTGTGAAATCGCCGGGATGTGAAAAAAATACTACCCATTTCCCGTAATAATCGGAGGGAAAATTGATCTCACCCTGTGTAGTCCTTGCATGGAAGGAGGGCGCCATATCCCCAATAAGAGGCATTTTTTCCGGTCGTAAGTTTTCCATATAATCCGACCTCTCATCGAACCTATATATATATTAATATGAAGGAAAACGTGCTTTGCTACTCAATTACGGATCCGTCAATGGATATGGTTATAATTCTCCATGGTATAATCTTGCCTGAGCTTTTCATTGCTGTCTGAACGGCATGCACTATACCGCCGCAGCATGGGACCTCCATCCTTATAACGGTGATG
>DCTS01000070.1:20669-38448 GCA_002329645.1 Lachnoclostridium sp. UBA1434
CATCCAGCTTAGGGCAGCCAATCAAAGTAATTTTATTTCTCATAAAGCTATGAAAATCCCCATAGGCATAAGCGGTACAATCTGCTGCAATAAGCAGGTCGGCTCCGTTAAAATAAGGTGCATTTACAGGAACAAGCTGTATCTGTACAGGCCACTGTCCAAGCTGGGACTGTACATCCCGCCTTACCTTGGATTCGCCATCTTCTCTGCGGTTATCTTCCCTTTTGCCTTCCTCTCTCCTATTATCATCATTGCGGCTTACATCTTGGCGGCTGTCCTCATTGACGCTTACATCTTGGCGGCTGCCCTCATTGACGCTTACATTTTGGCAGCTGCCCTCCCTGCGGATTTGCTGAAGCCTTGTTCCGGGGCATCCTCCTGAAAATACATGGTGAGCAGCATTATTCTTATCCTCGTTCTTCTGAGCGTTTCTTTCGAGCATGGCTTTCATTACCTCTTCTTCATTAAAGGGAAGCGCCTCCCTCTCCACAAAGGAGATGGCTCCCTTCGGACATGCCGGAAGGCAGTTTCCCAGACCATCACAATAATCGTCGCGTATAAGCCTGGCTTTACCGTCAACAATAGCAATTGCGCCTTCATGGCACGCATTTGCACAAATTCCGCATCCATCGCAAAGCTCTTCATTAATCTCAATAATCTTTCTTACCATAATTATCCTCCTCTTTATCATTTCTAATATTATTTTTATTAATATACAGTCATTACAAGTTATTCAAATCCGGTATTTAATAAATTGTTAAATAGATAATTTATACTGCAATTATACAATGGTGAGATATCACATGATGTAGCCATAGCTACAATGAATGTAATAATAGCTGTAATGAACGAAAATGATTCATAATTGTTTCTTTGTTTCTTTACAGCAATAAAAATACCATCTTCCGGGTAATTGTATTTATATCTGATACTCACCCGTGAAGATGGTATATATTACGCATTGCTTTCTGCCAAAGCGATCTTGAGCTTTTATCATAAGGAATGCCTTCCGCCTTGGGAGCCCTTGATTTCTTTGAGGTAAAGGCAAGCACCACCATGGTGGCAGCATAAGGAAGCATCCTGTAATAGGTCTGGTTAAGGTTCAATGCCTTTAGGAAAGGTATGAGCGCCACCGAATAGGCCAGCGTCCTTAGAAAGGCAAAGAACAATGCGGCAAATAATATCCGTATCGGCTTCCACTGTCCGAATATCATAACAGCAAGAGCCAGAAAACCAAATCCGGCAACTCCGGTATGACCGTTGGCATCCCCGTTCATAACTCCCACCGCATAGAAGAAGCCTCCTGTTCCGCCAAGCACTCCGGATATGCTTACGCCTGCGTAACGCATACGATATACATTGATGCCTACAGAGTCTGCAGCATGGGGATGCTCGCCGCATGCCCTTAAGTGAAGTCCGAAGCCGGTCTTATAATAAATTATCGTAGCTATTGCCAGTATCAGCGCGCCTATATATACGCTAATATAGGTGTTTGTAAAAAACAGCCTGCCAAGAACAGGTATCCTGTTAAGATACGGGATCTCTCTTATATAAAAGTTTATATCCGTGGTTACACCGTCAGACTGCAGAAACATCCTCGAAAAAAGGAGTATTGCCGCCGGAACCAGCATATTCAGGGCGGTTCCGACAATAGTCTGATCCGCCTTCAAATTAATTGCGGCAACTGAGAGAAGGAGCGAATATAGAAGGCCTGCCATGGCAGATACAAGCATGGCAAGTATAAGTATATGCTGGGGGTCCATTGCGGTCCTCTCAATTAAATATACAAAACCGCAGCCTATAAATGCGCCCCATAGCATTATACCCTCCAGTGCTATATTTATAACACCGCTTCGCTCGCTGAACATACCGCCAAGGGCCACCAATAATAAGGCTATCGCAACCGGAAGTGTATTTTGAATAAGGTAATAAATAATATCCATGATTATACCTTCCCTTCTCCGACATCGTCTTTTACCGGATTGTCCTCAGCTTTACTTTCGGCATCGTTTACCCGGGTATTATCTACCCGGCATCTTCCTAAATAATAACGAAATGCCTGCCGGTATCCTTCTTAAGTATTTGCCGGCAACAATGGTCATAAGCATGGAGAATGCCGAGAAGTATATAATTATTGCTATTACAACGTCAATTATCTCCGGCTTGAAGCCGTATTTGCTGGTCAGGGTGCCGCCGCGCTGTATAAAGGATATGAATATTGCAGAAATTATAATGCCCAGGGGGCTGTTATTTCCCAGTAATGCTACAGCAATACCGTTAAAGCCGTTAGCCGCAAGCCTGTTGATCGGCTCATAGGTCATGCTGCTTCCGGCAATCTGTGCGGGAGCAAGTATGGCAAAGGCGCCGCCCAGTCCTGCCATGCCTCCTGCTATTGCCATGGCAATAATAATATTCTTCGTTCCGTTCATACCTGCATATTTGCTTGCATGCCTGTTATAGCCCGTGGCCTTAAGCTCATATCCGAAGGTTGTCATATTCAATATAATAAACAGGATTACTGCAATTCCAATTGCAATGTATATTGATACATTTACGCTGGAATTTTCAATCCCCAGGGACGGAAGCTGGGCAGAAGCCGGAAGGTATGCGGTCCTTGATGTTGCAGCGACATACATCTTAGGATTCTCCTGAACCCACATATCCACCAGATACATTCCGATGTAATTGAACATTATCGAGGTAATAACCTCATTGACATTAAGAAGAGCCTTGAACAGGCCCGGTATAAGCCCCCATAATGCTCCGCCCAGAAAGCCTGCCAAAATACAGATTATCCAATGCAGCGGTGAGGAAAGCCTGAAAGTGAAACCGGCATACAGGGCAAAATACATACCCATCGTATACTGTCCTGATGCCCCTATATTAAAAAGTCCCATCTTAAAGGCAAAGCCCACAGCCAAACCGGTCATCAGTATGGGAGTGGCAAAATAAAATACATTTCCGAGGCTTATAAATCCGCCTGTAAGTATAGCCCTAAAGCCGGTGGCTGCCTTGTCAGGATGGGCTGACAGCATCACTATAAAGCCTATTATCAGACCAAGTATGATTGCAAGCAGCGCCGATATGAAGGCCGAGAATGCCTTGCCTTTAAATATTTTTTTAAAATATGCAGCCTCTGTACCTTTAACGACCTTATCCGGCATTCTCATTCTCCTTTGCACGATCCCGCTTTGCACCGGACATATACAGACCCAACTCCTGTACACTCGTAATTTCAGGGTCAAGCTCCCCTGTTATTTCTCCCTCATACATAACCAGAATACGGTCGCTTACATTCATTACCTCATCAAGCTCAAATGACATTAATAGTACAGCCTTTCCTGCATCCCTTGATGCAACAAGCTGTTTATGAATATACTCTATTGCACCCACGTCAAGGCCTCTGACAGGCTGCACCGCAACCAGCAGCCTATGCTCCTTATCAAGCTCACGGGCCACTATGGCCTTTTGCTGGTTGCCGCCGGACATATTTCTTGCGATTGTAACCGGTCCCTGACTGCTTCGCACATCGTACTGCTCTATCAGATGCCCGGCATATCTTCTTACTGCCCGCTTCCGGATAAAGCCCGCATTACTAAACTGCGGCTGCCAGTATCTTTGAAGCGCCATATTCTCTTCCAGCGTATAATCAAGTATCAGTCCATGCTTGTGCCTGTCCTCGGGAATATGGCTGATACCTGACTTTGAACGCTTTCTTATGGAGGCTTTGGTAATATCCTTTCCGCAAAGTATTATCTTTCCTGAGCTCACCTTTTCAAGACCGGTAAGAGCGGCTACGACTTCGGATTGACCGTTGCCCTCTATCCCGGCCAGACAGACAATCTCACCGGCTCTTACATCAAAGGATACGTTCCTTACCGCCAAATTCTTATGGGTTTTTGAGGCCACACTCACATTCTTTACCGAAAGGACCACCTCCTTCGGCTTTGCCTTTGCCTTTTCCACCGTAAAGCTTACACTTCGCCCCACCATCATGCGTGAAAGCTCTTCCTTTGTGGTTTCGCCGATATTAACTGTACCAATGCATTTCCCCTTGCGCAACACCGTGCAGCGGTCCGCAACGGCCATGATTTCATTCAATTTATGGGTAATGAATAGAATTGACTTGCCTTCTCCGGCAAATCCCCGCATGATTTCCATAAGCTCGCTTATTTCCTGCGGTGTCAGCACTGCGGTGGGTTCGTCAAATATAAGTATGTCATTATTCCTGTAAAGCATTTTTAGTATTTCAACCCTTTGCTGCATACCGACGGAGATCTTCTCTGTCAGCGCATCGGGATTAATCTTAAGGCCGTACTGCTTGCTAAGGCTCATAACTTTTTCCCGGGCGGCCTTTTTTTGTATGAAGCCGAGCTTTGCAGGCTCAACGCCAAGAATAATATTTTCAAGAACGGTGAAAATCTCAACCAGCTTAAAATGCTGATGCACCATTCCTATACCCAGGGCATTGGCATCATTCGGATTATTTATTTTTACCGGTTTGCCGAGCTTGCGAATCTCCCCTTTTTCAGCCTGATACAAGCCAAAAAGCACACTCATAAGCGTGGATTTTCCCGCTCCGTTCTCTCCCAGCAGGGCATGAATTTCTCCCTTTCTAAGCCGGAGGGTGATATCGTCATTAGCCACAATTCCGGGAAATTCCTTGGTTATACCGATCATTTCAATGATATACTCTTCCATAGCTGCCTCTTTCATATTCCATATATCATTGTCCTATACCCATTATTCCGGGACAGCAATGATATTCTGTCAGGGGCTGTCCTGACCCCCGTGAATTATTGCTTGTCCAGGGTTCTGATTATAGTCTTTATATATAACTGCTATCTGACCTCTACCTTTACCTTTGTCAGTCCCAGTCCGCTTTCAAGCTCTGCAGCCGTTGCAACACCCTTAGGGTCAGCTACTGTAATCTGACGGATAGGGTCAACGGAACCGTCAACCAGCTTGGCAAATACAGCATCATATGCTTCCTTATTGAAGTTCTTAAACCTGTCGAAGGCATTGCCGTTCGTATCTCCGATTACAGTGGTCGGGAGGCCTACGCCTTCATTGGCAGCATTGAAATAGGTTGTTTTCCCGCCGAACTCTGCCCACCTGTTTGTCTTATAGATTGCTTCAAGCACCTGCTTAACAGAGGCTCCCAGCCCCTTTGTTGCTGATGTTATGACTGTATTGCTGTCATATCTCTGGTCAACATCCACACCTATAACCTTGGCGCCTGCTTCGGAAGCGGCTGCCATAACGCTCTTACCAACCGCACCGCCGCATGCAAATATTATAACACCTGTAACACATTGAAGTGTATGCTTCGTTGCCGCCGATGAGGATTTGCTCCCCCTCGGTTAATATCCTGCCTTCGTCATCCAGCCTCACATTTACAGTAGCCTTCCTGCCGCATGCACATATGGTTTTAATCTCGGTTATTGAATCCGCTATCTCAAGCAGCCTTTTGCTTGCGGGAAACATCCTTGTCCTGAAATCGGTCCTTAACCCAAAGCAAAGCACAGGTATGTTATATTCAATAACAATCATCGCCAGCTGATTCACCTGTTCTTCTGATAAAAACTGGCATTCATCCGCTATTATGACATCTGCCGGCTCCTCAAGCCTTAAAAAAGTCTTATAAACATCCTCCTGTACAGGAAGCACATAGGCATCCGAGTACAGCCCAATTCTGGATCTTATAATGCATCCCTCATCCCTGCTGTCAATCTGGGGTTTAATCAGCCATACCCTCATACCCTTTTCTTCATAATTAAATTTCGTTATAAGCGCCTGAGCAGTTTTTGAGCTGCCCATTGTTCCGTACTTAAAATATAATTTTGCCATAGCCTTATCCTTTTTACGGGTGTAATCCCATGATTTTAGTATGTTCATGACATAAAAAAAAATACCCTTAAAGGGTATTTCATAAAATATTATTTAATCCTTGATCGCATTCTTAAGCCGTTTTACAACAAGCATGCCCAGTAATCCGATTAAGGTTCCTGTTATGACACCCGATACCAGCAAGGCCGGAAAATAGAATATCACATAACCGCTTTCCAGATACACCATTGCCACCAGTATCTGTCCCAAATTGTGGGCAACTCCCCCTATTATGCTTACACCCGTCATGCTGAAAAGCTTAATATGCCTGAATATGGACATAAGCATCCAGCTTAAGAGTCCTCCTGCAATACTGAATGCCAGGGTTGAGGGATCTCTGAAGGTAAAGCCTACAAGGATGATCCGTACAATAGACAGTACAAATGCCTGCTTCGGGCCCATAGTATAAAGGGCTGTTATAACCACCAGATTGGCAAGCCCGAGCTTCATGCCGGGAACTGCAAAGGGCATGGGTACAAGACTGTCAATATAGCTGAATATAAATGCCAATGCAATAAGCAATCCGTAGACTGCCACCTTTTTTGTCTTCATTCAAACTCCTTTATATCAAATGTTGGAAATTACATATCAATAAACCACTGCATCCAAACCGCTGTCTTCTCCGTCTATTATTCTTATTACCACCTTGTTCGGCAGGCATATTATGGTTTCATTGTCATAATGGATATCTCTGTGCTTCACGCACAGCTTGTCCGGGCAATTGGCCTCTGTCATATCTGCATGCCCGTCCTTAATCTCCAGCACATTTCTTTCTCCGTTATCTCCTTCTATTACATATACAATATCCTCATCAAGCTCCAGGATGGCTTCTTCCCTTCCGTCCACCGTAATCAGAACCCGGCTGCCCTCAGATTTGGCTGCATTGATAATAACCAGCATTATAATACCTAACGCCAGTAAAATGCCTATCAATATAAGGTCATTCTTTTTCATGCAACCATTCCCTTCGCTATCTGCCTGACCATAACATAATATTACTCCGCCGGATAAATGTCAAGAAAGAGGCACCCGGCATCATTAACAACTTAAAGCCCTCCCGAATATTATGATATATGGCATGAATAATTGCTCAGCTCATTTATTTGCCTGATGCATCACCCGGATACATGTTTCGTAATGAAGCTGATGTAAAGAGATTGTGTCAGGAGCAAGAAATGTATTTTCTAAGTGACAGTCATGTTAAATTATGGGCTTTACAATGCCAAGTTAAAGCGAAAGGAGCTGAATGTATGATAAATATGCTTGTTAAGACACCGGGTGCGTTAATGGTTAATGCCTTCATGGGGTTTTTTCTCCAGTACAAGGCACTGGTTATCACATGCTCCGTAATCCTGCTGCTTATAGTTAATATATTCATTCGCATAAGGCGAAGAAAAAAACGCAAGGAAAAGGAACGCGAAGAAAGAATAGTCCGGCCTGTTACCGATGTTATAGGGACCAATCCCGAGCATCTGGCAGAAATAAATAGAGATCTTAAGCCTTTTGGTTTTGCATATGACCCCAGGGAGGATATCTTTTATTCAACTATGGACGCCTGGCAAAGAAAATACGGCTACTGCCGCTTATATGACGAAGCCTGCACCCTGTTCAGTATGGTCATTGACTGTGAACCTATACCCTTTAAATATAACGGAATCAACTGGCTTATTGAGTTCTGGAAGGGCCAATACGGCATGACCACCGGCTGCGAAGTAGGGATATATTACACAACCGGCCCAAATCTAAATATACCGGGAGTATTCAATGGTACATTTTACCATGCTGTAAGAGACGAGGACCGCATTAATATGTCCTTTGCCCTCAAAAAAAACGGGAACCTTATGTTTACCAGTTCCGCATACCACTGGTGGATTACAGGATTTAAGCTGGGAGAATTCTCGGACCCCGACGAGCTTAGCATGGATATAATCCTGGACTTATTAGACAGAAGGATGGCTTATGCATTTGCCGAAGCACTTATGAAAATCGGATATACAAATGAAGAATTTGGTCTGAACGGCAGACGGGTATATGTAAGATTTACAAAGCCCCACACATCGCAGCCGATCACAAGAACAAAGCTAACTGAAAGTATAGCCCAAAAAAACAACCGTTCATTTTGTGATTCTTACAATAAGCTTACCGAGGCATACACCGACACGCTTGATAAGCTTGAAATTGTGCGTAATGAGGATCCGGATATGTACGGCAAAATCCTGAATATGGGTAAACCGCGCAAGGTATATGAAGCATATGAGCAGATAAAAGGTTACGATAAAGCCTACGAACAGATAAAAGGCTACGATAAGGAGCAGTAGCAAATATTAAGGGGTGGATATATGTCGGCTTCAAGGCGTTTAACCGAGGTGATGAAGAAATCGGCCGAGCTTGTCTTTGATGATTCATCGCGCATTGTTATTATGAGTGATTGCCACAGGGGGGATGGAGGCTGGTCGGACAACTTTTCAGGCAATCAAAACCTTTTTTTTGCCGCACTGACTTATTATTATGACAGGGGTTATACTTATATCGAGCTTGGCGACGGAGACGAGCTGTGGGAAAACAGGAAGATTGAAACCATCATATTAACCCATAGCAACTGCTTCTGGCTGATGTCGTTGTTTTATCGTGAAGGACGCTTTTATATGCTGTACGGAAACCATGATATCATTAAAAAGGATCCCAGATATTCCAGAAACAAATGCAGCTCCTTCTTCTGCGACAGCCTGAACAAAGAGATTACCCTGTTTCCGGGTATTGAAATTCCGGAAGGCATCCTGCTTACCTACAGGCACACAGGAGATCGCATATTGCTGACCCATGGACACCAGGCAGATATACTGAACGATACCCTCTGGCCGCTGTCCAGGTTCCTTGTAAGGTATCTATGGAGACCCCTTGAGATAATCGGAATCAATGATCCTACAAGCGCAGCTAAAAACGTGGATAGGAAAAACAAGGTTGAGAAAAGACTTGCCGCCTTTGCCCGGGACAAAAAGCAAATGCTTATTACAGGGCACACCCATCGTCCCATATTTCCCAAGGTCGGCGAGGCTCCCTATTTTAACGACGGAAGCTGCATCCATCCGCGATGTATAACAGCCCTGGAAATAACGAACGGAGCCATATCCCTTGTTAAATGGGCGACACTCACAAGAGCAGACAGAAGCCTGTATGTAGGAAGAGTTACTCTGGAGGCTCCTGTCCGGCTTACAGATTATTTTAATGAATTATCCAAATGAATAAAATGCCATATCAAAATAAATAATAATATATAATCCAGCAAAACATAATATAAAACGGTAATTGTGATATTGTATTGCACGAACGAAAGGAGTACGCACATGAAAGCATCAGTTTATCAGGATGGCTGCATCAGCTGCGGCCTGTGCATTGACGTCTGTCCGGAGGTATTCAGTTGGAATGATGACAATGTATCACAGGCAATTGAGGATGATATACCCGGAGAATGCCTGGAACGTGCCAGGGAAGCCAGGGACGGTTGTCCTGTAGATGTCATAGATTTAAAGGAATAGAGCCTGCGATGCACCCGCAATATAATAAAGTCTGTTCCAAACCGGAAGTTTAATTGCATGTTATGCACAAGCTTTTACCTGGATGCATATACCCGCGGTCTGGAACAGACTTTCTATAATAAACCTCTCATGGCTAAAGCAACAAGAATGCGTAACCTACAGCTTTATTTTCCGAAGAATTCATCCAGCCCGTCAGCAATACCGCTAACTATCTTATCCTGGTAGCTGTCCGTTGCCAGAAGCTCATCCTCCTCTTTATTGGTCATATACCCCATCTCAACTATCGTGACGGGCACCATGGACCAGTTAATTCCGCTCATGGTATCGGTTTCCCATACACCTTGGCTTGCCGTGCCTGTCGCGCTGACCATTCCGTTAAGTACGCAATCCGAAAGCTTTCTGCTGGCTTTATACATGCTTCCGTTATAGGGGTTGCCCGAAGTCTGACAGATGGTCATAATTCCGCGAACCGAGCTGTCATCGCTTCCGTTAGCATGTATCCTGATAAATGCGTCCGCATTGGCTTCATTTGCTATGGAAGCACGTTCGGAGTTGGATATGTTCACATTATTAGTTTCCCTTATCATGATGACATCATATCCCCGGTCGGTAAGCTCCTCCATAAGCTTCAGCGAAACCTCAAGGTTAAGCTGATACTCGGGAATACCTGTGCTTACTCCCTTGGTTCCGGAGGAAACCTTCGCTTTCATCTCTGTTGCTCCGGGACCTATAGGCTCATTATCATTATTCGCCTTTGTCTGGTGTCCTGCATCAATGACTATCAGCTTGTTACCGCCGCCGCTGCCGGTTCCGCCCGCAGAATTGCCTCCGCCAGATGGGGTATTCGCATCATCAGGTGTTGTACCGGAATTCTCCCCGGTCTGTGTACTGCCTCCTGTACCTTCTCCGGCCTGGGTTTCACTTTCGCCACCATCTCCTGTCTGTGTACCGCCCCCGGTGCTTTCTCCATTCTGTGTACCGCCTCCGGCACCCTCTCCGGATTGTGCTTCGCTTCCGGTACCCGCTTCAGTATTTTCGGTATTCCCTGAGCCTGAGGTCTCATCTGCAGCCTGCTGGTTGTCCGCTGCAGTATCTTCAGTCACAAGATAGGATGCTATGTAACAAACCTTATCCCTGTAAATAACTCTTGTCCATTCTTCATGGTATCCCGTTCTGTTAAGCCGGGTCTTTTCATAAAGAGTGGTGATTTTAGCAGAAGCCGTGGTTGGCTTTTCACGCAGGTTAACGCCTTCCTTGGTTATTACATAATCATTTCTGTCTTCAAATACATACTCTATATCAAGCTCCTCCCAGGAGTCGCCGGCTTCTCCATTGCCGCCCTCCTGGGCAGTACCATCCGTCTGACCATCTCCCGTTCCGGCATTATCCTGATTGCTGCCTGCATCTTCAGTTTCATCCGAAGCCTGATCATCGGGATCCGCATATTCTATATCAATTTCTTCATCCGAATTATTATCCCCGGCTTCATTACTATCCTTCTTCCCCTTGTCATCCTGTACGAATGCCGGGTCATGATCCTTCTGTTTATCCGAGCTTTTCTTCAAAAGCGGTAATAATATCAGCAGGACAACGACAATTGCTGCAAGCACTCCGATAATGACAAATCTTCTCCTGTACCTGTTAACCCGTCCCTTCATAGCTACCTCCGTATCATATTCTGAAACTTAAGTTAATGGCAAATTGATATAACTAATTTAGTAATATTTTAACACATATAAAAGGAAATTCAAATAAATAAATGAGTGTGCGGACAAATCCGCATTCTGCCTGCCTGAAAATCGTCCTGCAACCTGCGAAGAGAGCCTTACTAATGGTTATAGCCATGGCCTTGCTGTCATAATATATTATAAGTTGTATTGACGGGGATGCTGTCCGGTGTTTAAAAATATTAAAGCAAAGCGCATAATCCTGACCGAGCTTGTAATTGTATTCATCTTTAGTTCAATTCTCATCAAGCAGGATTTTGACATGCAGGCGGCCATACAGGCTTCAATGTATGATACGGAAAAGGATTTTATAAAATGGGTAAGCTTTGATGTAAGCTCCAAGGCTCTGGACAGGGCTTACCGTTATGATGTGGATACCATCAACAACGAGGTGCACCTTAACTGGATTGAGCTGCTTGCATATCTTGGGGCTAAATACGGAGGAAGCTTTTCAAAATACAAGGAAAAGGACATGACCGAGCTTGTGAAAAAGCTGGAAAGCAAGAAGGAAACCATGGAGACCTTAACGAGCGGAATGAAGCATTACGGCTATTATCTTGAAGCATATTCGGCGGTGCTTTCCGGAATGGTGGGTGAATTCAGGATAGAGGTGAAGGATGAAAGCAGTCCCGGCGGCAAACGATGGGAAAAGAAATACGGACTTAAGGCCTTCCTGCCGATTGCCAAATACTACCCCTTCAGCCATTTTGATGATTTCGGTGTCTCCAGAAGCTACGGCTTTCGGAGAAAGCACCTTGGGCATGATATGATGGGACAGGTGGGCACCCCGATTATTGCTGTGGAATCAGGATATGTGGAGGCTCTGGGATGGAACCAGTACGGCGGGTGGCGTATCGGCATCAGAAGCTTTGATAAAAAAAGATATTACTATTATGCCCATTTAAGAAAGAACTTCCCCTTTAACAAATCCCTTGCGGTCGGCTCCATCGTTCAGGCCGGGGATGTCATAGGGTATCTTGGCAGAACCGGCTACAGTCTTACGGAGAACTCCAACAATATAAGGACCTCACATCTTCATTTCGGGCTGCAGCTTATATTTGACGAATCCCAGAAGGAAAGCATAAATGAGATATGGATTGACTGCTACGATCTGATACTTTTTCTGTGCAAGAACCGCTCCGAAACCGTCAAGGACCCTGAAACCAAGGAATATTCACGGGTTTACAATATGATTGACCCTGTGGCGGAGCATTATATAAACCGCAAGCTTTATAAATATGACGATGAGGAATTCAGGATACATATATACCAATAAACCCTGAATACCCTAATAGACATGAATCAAGTATATATCAGGTGAATCTTAAGAAACCAAATTAAGCAGGAACCCGGAATACATAATACCGGTGAATCCTAAATCCCTCTAAAATGCGCAATATCATCAGATATTCAGATTACATTCATATAAACCGGCTGCTTGTAATATCTTAATATGGCTTCTTCAGCCTTCTCCCGCTGCCCAGTGATAGCAATGCTAGAAAGAAGGGCAGGGCATATTGAAAGATAAGGCTTAAGTTAAGCATCAGAGTGTTGTAAATGTAATCATATTCAAACTGGGTACTGCTTATGAAGTAAGTCAGATAAAATATAATCATGGTGACAGGGACGGCAAAAATGAGTTCCTGCTTTGCATTAAACAGCCAGCCGATACATCTTAATATAAGCACACCTAAAACACATATTGAGAGAAAATCAGACAGCATGCATATAAGCGCAACCAGTACTTCAAAGCGCTCAAAAACGTTAAAGAAGGATATGCTTTTGACTGTAATGTAGAACGGAAAAGGAAATGATGCCGCACTCAATGCGCCTGTTACTCCAAAGGTAAATAGGGTTACAACAAAGGTAAGAAGCACAAAAAATAAAATGGCGTATAAAAGCCTCCTCTTCTGCTGCTTCGTTACGGATATCCCGTATTTGTCCGCAAAGAATAAGGCTATAATAATGATTCCTCCCGAGGCAATGACGCTTTTAGATGCCATGATTGATGAAGGAAGCTTTGCAATTGAAACAGGAAACAGATAATCCGCCCTCAGCCTTGTGAAAGCACAGACAAATAAAACCGCAATCAGGAGCACTATCGGTCCGAGTATAAATTCCGAGAAGCGGAATACCGTCTTAATACCCTTTGCCAGCGCATAAAACACCATTATAATCATTACTGCCATAAAAAAATCGGACCTTGTTTTCGGCATAAGGGTAAATTGAAGGCTTAAGGAGTAGATATTGACTCTTGCAGCAAGTATAAGCATAAACCACAGCAAATAAGCCAGGATAAAAACCTTTGCCAGGAACTTGCCGGTAAGGTGCACCATTATTTCATATATATTCAGACCCGGATACGCCTTAATCAAAAGCAGGATAACACCTGCAAGGGGAATTAAGGCTGCTGTCGACCATAGGGGACTAAGATACCCGCTTCTGTCAGCTTCCCTAGCCAGTGCAAAGGGTATCTCCCTGAGTATGGAGGATAGAGTTATAAATATATACATATACATCATTTGACGAATGGATACTTCCTTGTTCATACTTACCTCATTTCATGTATTTTTCCAGGGCTCCGGCAAGGCTTGGCATATACGGATATATTGAATGAATAATGCCCATAGCTATTCCTGCCGTACTTAGGAAAATGAATATGACAAGGTTTATCTTTTCCTTAAGGATTTTCTTCCTTTGCCTGATAAATGAGAATATTGTCAACAGGGTTAATACATAGAACATATGCCGGCTCCGCCTCCTAATATATAAAGGATTTTGATATTTTGGATCTCAAATCATACTCATACTTAATTTTTGATATGCTTTCCTTCCAGCTGCCCTTAAGCTTCTCCCATTCCCCCTCATGCTCATTTTCCACAAGGCGGGAAATCCTGAAGATATCAAGCCCCGTTTCAGCCGAGTAATCAGCCGCCTTCTTTATAATGTCTTCTATATATTTATTCTGCCTTGCCGTAAGCCGGCTTAGGTTCTCCGCCGTAAAGATATTGACATCGGCATAAGCCTCTTCAATCATTGTCTCAAAGTACACCTCTATCCTTACCTTCACATCCCCGTCCTCCAGATCGGATTTAAGCTTAGTATTTGAAAATGTGAGGGATAAGCTTATACCTGCCTCCGGATATATCGGATATGCCCTGACAATATTCCTTACAAAGTTGATGCCGCTGGAGGTATCCATATCCAGGTAATCCTTAAGCTCCAGCTCGTCAAATACCGCATAGCCCCTTATCAGAAAAGCATTTTCCTCACTAACCAGATAAGGTATAAGCAGGCTGTAATAACCCTGCCTCATTTCATTCAATAGGTTAATCAGCGTATTGTCATTTCTGGTTATGAGCCTGAGCTGCTTTTGCTCAACAGCCTCAAGATCCGCCTGTATAGTCTGTTCATTCTCGATTCCCATACCCAGAAAATCCTTTGCGGCCATTTCCTTAGTAACAAATATAAGGGATTCCATCTTAATGGTTTCATCATGGGAGATAAAGTCCAGACATTCCTTTATCCCCGACCTGGCCGCCGAATCACCGATCAGAAAATAACCCGTATTGGCAACTGATACTATTTTCTTGCTCTTAAGCCTGAGCTCTTCAAAGGCTTCATAGGGTGTTGCACCCGAAGCCTCCATAATATCCTCCTTGCCTGCCTTCCCCTTTTCCGGGTCAGCTCCCGAATCGGAGCTGTATATTGCACTCAGGGTATATTCCCCTTCTTCATAATCAATCCCCATGGCATGAATGAAGTTGATTTCATCAAGCTCTTTCCTGTTCATGTCATTAAGATTTGTGCAGCCGCAAAGCAGCAAGGGCAAGGCAAATACTAAGAACTTTAAAGGCATTATAAGCTTTATAGGCTTAATAAGCTTTGTTGTCTTTATTGTCAGTAGAAGATTTATAAGCTTCATAAATCAACATTCTCCTCCATACACATCTTTTGTGCACAAATCCGTTAATTTTGCTTTGTTTGATTTACTGGTGCCGTATCAGGAGGCCGTTTCCCGAAAAAACGTATCGGATAGCGGAACAGCGTATCCTTATGATCCCGCTTATCAGCATCCACGAAGGGTGACATATAGGCGGTACCGAAGTTATCCAGACCGCACAGGTGCAGAATGAGAATGATAAGGCCGAAGGCAAGTCCCAGGAAGCCTCCCACACATGCAAGAACCGCCAGCATAAACCTTGAAACCCTTATGCCGCTGCTCAAATCCTGATTTGGCATCACAAAGCCTGCAATGCCTGCAAGGGCAACAATAACCACCACTGCAGGGGATATAAGGTTTGCGGCAACCGCCGACTGCCCTATCACCACGCCCCCAAGTATCGATATTGCCGTCCCCACAGCCTTGGGTAATCGAAGGCCTGCCTCTATAAGCAGTTCAAATGCAATAAGCAGTCCGATAACCTCCGCTGCGGATGAAAAGGGGACGCTCTGCTTGGCAGCCTGTATTGACAGGGCAAGCTGTACCGGCAGCATCTGGCTCTGAAATGTTGTAGCTGCAATATAAAATGCCGGCAAAAAGAGTGTTATAATCATGGCAATATACCGTATAAAGCGCAGGGACGAGCCTACAAAAAAGTGATTGGCATAATCCTCAGGTGATTGCATGAGCATAACAAGCTGACACGGCAGAATATATACGAAGGGCATTCCGTCAACTACCAGAGCAATTCTTCCGTCCGATAAATTGGCGGCAGCCCGGTCCGGCCTCTGGGTGTACATAATCTGCGGAAATATACTTCTCTTATTCTCCACCAGGTACTCCTCAATAAATGCAGGCGTAGATATATTATCAATATCTATTTTACTGATGGCATCCCGTATCATGGCTACCTTGCCCATATCTGCCACGTTGCTAAGATATACCAGCGAAATGTCGGTCTTCGAAAGTCTTCCTGCACATAACAGCTCCACTACCAGGAACTCTGATTTTATTCTCCTGCGTATCAGGGCTGTATTAACCCTCATTGCCTCAATAAAGGAATCCTTGGCCCCCTTGATGACACCTTCCTCCTCCGGAGCCTGTATGGATCTTGTTTCAAAGGACCTCAGGTCATAAATTATAGCCTTTTTTTCTCCGTCAAATATAATGGCTGCCATGCCGCTAAGGACGGCTCTCAGCAAATTGTCATAGTCCGTTTCCTCCTTGGTGAAGGCATGATATGCCCCTGCCTCAAGAAGATAATCCATAAGCATTCTTTCAGTAAGACAGCCGGACAGATACGGATCCATTTTCAGGTTCCTAAGAATTGCTTCATCAAGAAGCTGCGTATTTACCAGTCCGTCCACACAAAATATATGGATCTTTATATTATTCTGGCTTATTTTTATTAATCTCAACCCGATATCACTGCTGTCCTTAAAAAGCTCCTTGATTTCGGCAGAGTTTATGATCTTTTCCATTTATTCCTTCCTTTGCATAACTGCATAACCGGTGCCTTTACTGTACACACCCTTTATATTCCTATATTCTCCCATGGTTTTTGTTAAATATTCAAGAATTTAAAAGAATTAAAAGGACAGATTGCTTGATACTGATAATAAAAGAAATGACCGTTTCAGCCTGAAACGGTCATTTCTTATTCACCTAATGAAAATCACTTTATCTTATGCATTTTAACTCCATTATCATTTGTAAAGAGCTTACCGGAAATAATCCTCCGCCATTTCCCTGATATGTACCGGCAAAACCTTGCCCTTTGCCATTCTGTTCAGGAAGTCATAAGCATCCCCTTCATCATCAGTAATGTCCTCAACCAAACTATAATTGCTGATGCTTCGATTCGAGGCTCCCATCCTGAAGCATTCCAGGCTGTACAGCGCATTATTGAAAATGAGCCTATAGGTTATTGCATCATCCTCGCTATGGCATCTTACAACCTCGACTTTCAACGTCCTTTCAATCACAGGCGCCACTCCTTAGTTGTTATTTTTTCCTCTTTNNGTTTTCTTATTTACTTATGTAGCTCCGGTGGAACAATCATGCACGCATACTGTTCCTCTCTACTCATTCATTATAACATGAACACATAGTTCTGCATATCAGGGAAAACCGGTTTTCAGTATGTAAATAATAGCAGGCATGTAAGCCGGAGCCATTTTTATTAGCTTTAAATGGTNNCAGCTGTCTATTCCCTTCCATGCCTGCTAAAAGCTGGCCTTAATCGTACCTGCTATATACCGTCATAACCATACTTGCTGAACCGGCCCGGTCATACCAATTATATAAAGGCTTGAGCCATACCGGCGACATAACAGTCTTAATCATACCTGCTATACACCGGCCTCTGCCATCTGTCTGTATATGGCATATCTTTCATTAGCCAGCCTTTCGGCCATGGAAAACAACTCCTCCGCCTGCTCTGGAAATGCTTTCTGCAATGCACTGTAGCGTACCTGTCCCATAAGAAAATCTCTNNAAGCTCTCCGTAGGCTCCTTTGAGTCCAATATGAAAGGATTTTTACCTTCCTTTTTCAATGCAGGGTTATACCTGTAAAGATGCCAGTAGCCCGACTGCACCGCTTTCTTTATTGTGGCCATGCTTCGTCCCATGCCTTCCTTTATTCCGTGATTTATGCAGGGTGAATAGCAAATGATAAGGGATG